>CANJPN010000247.1 GCA_947475855.1 Bradyrhizobiaceae bacterium | reverse complement strand
GGAATCATGGTTCGCCACAGCAGCAAACCCCCATCACGATTTGCAAGGAAATCCACGGGGAAGCGTGGAAATCCGGCAACTCAAAGCCAGACTTCCCGCTCGATCAGCAAACGAGATCAGCAGGTTGAAGAAACTTCACGGCCGACTAAGTCGCTACATCAGATCCGAACAGAGCCAGTTTAGTCGTTGTTCGGAAATCGCCGAACGGCTCGGCAACGACCGCGGCCGCGGCGCTGCAGACGACCTCAACTGATCAGGAGCAGCCGGGGGCGATCTCCGGCCATCCTCGGAGGAGCCCTGTGGATGCAAGGCAGAACGGGACAGTCCGGGTAAGCAATCGCGATCCGCCATAGATTGCCGATCCCGAAAGTGTAGGGCTCGGCGCCGACGAATGGCCAGTAGTGCAAATCAAAGCAGCGCTCACTCAGGTAGGCCGCAAACTCCTCGTCGTCAGGCCCCCCGTATAACTTCAGCAACTGCTCCCTGGTTTCCGCGACATCGACCCGCCTGACCGCCATTTCATTCGAAAGTCCTTCGGTGGCTCTCCCCACGTACGTGCACAGGAATGTGTCGGCCCGCACCGCGGCGCTATCGACGTGAAACGAGTACACGTCTGTTGGAACCGGCCCTGTCGCGTCATCCCTGGGATAACCGGCGATACAATCGAGCGTGGGGTCCAGCCCGTGGTCACGCAGCAGGGCTTGGTCTGCAATGAGCACCTCTCGCGCCACTGAGCCCGCAGGGCCGAGCGCAAGGCCTCGGAGGTCTTCGTCTCCGATCGTGGTCATGCCTTCTTCCGCTTGCAGCCGATCAGCTACTTCTTGGAAATCTCCCGGCAGTCGACGGGGCCAGCACAGCGCGTTGACGTCGCCGGCAAAGCGCGTCTCGATCAGCTCCTCGAAGCTGCCGACGAATCGGATGCGATGGGACTCAATGAAGGCTCTCGGGTTGGTGTCCACGCGACGTCTCGCTCCGGATGCCTTGGCCAGCGCCTCGACTAAGCCATCTTCGCGCGTTCGATCGCATCGATGATCATGCGCTTTGCCGCCGCTGCATCACCCCATCCTTTGAGCTTCACCCACTTGCCCGGCTCCAGATCCTTGTAGTGCTCGAAGAAGTGTTGCACCTGGTCGAGCGCGATTTTCGGCAACTGCGTGTAGTCGAACACATTGGCGTAACGTTGCGTGAGCTTCGGCGAAGGCACCGCGATGATCTTCTCGTCGCCGCCCCCATCGTCCTCCATCATCAGCACGCCGATCGGCCGCACGTTGATGACGGCGCCGGGCACGATCGGCCGCGTATTCGCGACGAGCACATCGATGGGATCACCATCTTCCGAAAGCGTGTGCGGAATGAACCCATAGTTCCCGGGATAGCGCATCGGCGTATAGAGGAACCGGTCGACCACCAGCGTTCCCGCAGCCTTGTCCATCTCGTACTTGATCGGCTCGCCGCCGATCGGCACCTCGATGATGACGTTGACGTCCTCCGGCGGGTTCTTACCGATCGCAATGGCGTCTATGCGCATAGTCTCTCGCTCCGTAGGGCGGGTCGGCGTAGCGCAACCCGCCAATATCTCGCTCAGCCGGCGGGTTGCGCGCAAATGCGCTTACCCGCCCTACTTCCGTTTCTTCTCCGTCAGCACCAGGTAGAGCGATGCCGATACGATCAGCGCCATACCCACGTAGCTCCATACTCCCGGAACCTCACCGAACACCAGATAGGCGAGGATCGCGGAATACACGATGCGGGAATAGTCCAATGGAACAAGCGCCGTCGTCTCCCCTAGCGCGAAGCCATGCGTCATGAGGGATTGCCCCCCGATGCCCAACGCACCGACGAGGACCAACAGCGCCAGTTCGCTCCATGATGGCGAAACCCACCAGAGGTAAGCAGGAATCGCCGCGAACACGACATTCCAGAATGCATAGTAGAACATGATCACGCGGGTCGGCTCGGTCGTCGACAGCCGCTTGATGCAAATCACCACCAATCCACCGCCGAAAGCCCCCATGGCGGCGATGAAAGCCCCGGGATCGAAACCGGCAGAAAATGGGCGCGAGTAGATCACGATGCCGAGGAACCCGACGATCGCCACCAGGGTGCGGCGGGCACCGACGACCTCGCCGAGAAACAACACGGCGAGCGGGATCATGAACAGTGGTCTCGAGAACTGAATCGCCATCGCGTCGGCGAGCAGCATGTGCGTGATCGACCAGAAAAAGCAGAAGTTTCCCAGCACGCTGGCCGCGCCGCGCCAGAAGTGCATCACCTGCCGCTTCGTGCGAAACGGCTCCATCGGGTCGGATACGAACGCCGGCAGGACCAGAAAGAACCCGATGAAGGACCGGAAGAACAGGATCTCCAGCGCGGGAATTCTCGCCCCGAGAAGTTTGACGAGAACCGCCATGAAAACCAGCATGACCGATCCAATTGAGACCAGCACCGCCCCGCGTCCATTCGGAACCATCCCCTCCCAGCGCGCGAGGAGTGCCTGATGCATCCGCGCGAGCGGCTCGGGCAACACGCTGCCGCCGAGCCGCACCCGGGCTCCCTTCACATCATCGTCTGCCATCTTGCCCCAGGTGCGCCGCGCGAATTCTCAGGTGGTGAGCTTACACGCGTCTCGCGCAGGGTCCACCACAGACAGGACTGTCCAGGTCATTACTCCGCAGCTTACCCGCGCGAAAGCCGCCGCCGCATCATCTCTGCGGCACGCTCCGCGATCATGATCGTCGGGAGATTGGTGTTGGCGCTCGGCAGGCACGGCATGACGGAGGCATCGACCACGCGAAGCCCCTCGACGCCGACGAAACGGCACTCGGGATCAACCACCGTCTCGGCATTGCCGGGAGCCCCCATCCGGCAGGTGCCGCTCGGGTGAAACATCGTTCCACAGGCAGCCAGGATCTCGTCGTCGGCGAGCGGCCGGTGCGTCGTTCGATCCGCCACCACGCGTCCCGGCGCGAGTGCGCGTCCCAGTATCGCCTTGCGGATCGCCGCCGGCGCACCGAGCACACCCGCCGCGCCCAGCGCCTTCGCCGCGCCGACGAGGCCGGTGCCGTTGATCAGCCGCAGCGGCGCCTCCCGCGGCAGCAGATACGCCTCGCGATAACACTCCCGCACGCCCGGATCGAGGATCATCCCCTCCGCCAGCCGCGTCGCGATCAGCATCCGCTCGCGATCCTCCGCCACCGACAGATGCGCCTGCTCTACGATCGGCGCGACGCCTGCATCAGCCGAAGCGATCATGACCGAACCGCGCGCCAGCGGCTGGTTGAGCGCGACCGCCACCATGCCCATGCCAGTACCAAAAGCCTTCGGCGCAACGCGACCGATCATGAAGATGAAGAGATCTCCCCCCGGACATCCCTCGAGCCCAGACGATGCGCGAATGCCGGTCATCACGTAGTGCCGCTGATCAGGCCTCAATCGCGAATGCGGCTCCAGCGTCAGCGCGAAATGGAGCATGACGTGGTTTTGATAGTTGCGCCCGACAGCCGGCCGGTCGATCAGCGGCTCCACGCCGATACGGCGCAACTGGACTGCGTCACCGACGCCGCTGCGCTGTAACAGCGCCGGTGAGTTGATCGCACCGGCCGACACCACGACCTGCCGCGCCGAGATCGTCTCGCTGATGCCCCCGCGTGACACGCTGACACCCGCAACGCGCGCACCATGCAGCAGCACGCGCTCGACCTGCGCGCCCGCGATGATCGACAAGTTCGGACGCGCCCGCACCGCTGCATCGAGATAGCATCGCGCCGTCGTCGAGCGCGTGTCATCGTGCGCCATCGGCAACGGAAAAAAGCCATCTCCCGTCGTCGAATACACATCCGCGACCGACGGCAGCCCGCGCTTGCCCGCCGCCGCCTCGATGCCCAGCATGTACCGCGGCCAGACATGCCGCGGCACCCGGCGCACGACGTAAGGGCCCGGCTGGTTCTGCTCTCTGCTGTCGCTATCCAGATCATTGGTAAGCGCACGATAGGCAGGCTCGACGTCGCTCCACCCCCACCCCTTCGCGCCCATCGCCTCCCAGCGCTCGTAGTCGGTCGGCAGTCCACGCAATGAAATCATGCCCATTACGCTGGAGCCCCCGCCCATCACCTTAGGTTGCAAGAATGGCCGCTGCGGCTCTCCCTGGCGCATTGCGCCGGTCTGGTTGTTCCAGAAATAATCGCTGTTGAAGAACGACGTCGGAAACGTATCGGCGATGTCGGCGGGCACCGTTCCCGGCGGCGTATCCTGACCGGCTTCGATCAAGACCACATGGGTGCCCGCGTGCTCCGACAGACGCGCCGCCATGACCGCACCCGCCGAACCACCGCCGACCACGATCACATCCGCCCGTCCAACCATCGGTGTCATCCCCGCAAGCCCATCTGTCGATTCGCAATTGACGCGCCTTGATCGAGCCTATCGCATCCTATAGGCAAACGGAGTCGGCGTCCTCGTGAGCGGCGGTCCGGCGGATTGTGCCTCAACGAGATCGATCGATGCCGACCGCCAGCCTGTTTGCGAAGATCCCGGTTTCCGTCGAGTTTCCCGATGCGATGCGCGATGCCGTCAACTATGTCCTGTCCGGCGAGTACGAAAGCGGCCACGACGGCGAATGTCTCAATATCCTCGACATCGGCGCCAATGTCGGGTCCTTCGCCTTGTGGGCGGCGATGCGCTGGCCCCGGAGCACGATCCACTGCTTTGAGCCCAACCCCGGCACGTTTGCATACTTGAAGCGCAATACGACTTCGAATCCGGCCATCCATTGCAACAATGCCGCGGTGTTTCCGGGCCGCGAAAAGAGGGCCAAGTTCCACAGCCGATTCGCAGGCGATGGCGAAGCCGGCCTTGCCGCCTATTCCGGTGACACGTTTCGCGAAGGCATGCCGCACGACAGCTACGAGGTGGAGGTCGTTTCTCCGGACAGCCTGCCGAAAGGCGACATCGTCAAGCTCGACATCGAAGGAGGCGAAGCAGCAGTGCTCGCAAATCTCGACCTGTCGGCTACGTCCCTCGTACTGGGCGAGTTCCAGAACCGGCGCAACCGCCTTCAGATGCAGGCGACGCTCGAAAATGCAGGCTTTTTCGCCATCCGCGACGAGGAATGCCCATGGGACCCCATCCTCGACTACAAGGATTATCGGCAGGATCTCAAAGGCGACGTCTACGGTCACATGTTCTACGAACGTAAAGGCCAGACGAAATTGCGCCGCACCAAGGCGTGAGCACACGGTGGCACCTACCGGAAAAAACCTCGCCGGCGAGCTGGATCCGGAACTACGCCGGAAAGCACTTCTGCGCGTTCTCGAAAACCTGAAGCGCGCGATTTACGACCGGCAGGCCTGCAACGGCATCGTCAGGGGCAACCCGGTCTACTCCGGGCCGCAGATATTCCCGCTGGCGCGAGAAGCGCTCTACCTGCAGAGCATCCTGCGCACCGCCAAGGCCTTCGATCATCACCCCAAGGCCGCTTCTTTTTTCATGTTCCGGGAACTCCGCCCTGACATCGTCGAGGAGTTCGCGCGCGAACGCGGCTTCGACCTCGCCCTCCTTCAGAATTTCGCGACAAAGCTTCGCAAGATCCGCAATCGCGCGCTGGCGCACGACGACATCGAAGACATCCGCCATGACCGCGATGTGTGGGAGGAACAGGAGATCGCCGGCGGCGAATTGACCGCCTGCACAGAATTCGCATTCGCAGCCATGAACGAAATCCTGAACCGCGAGTTCGGCGAGACCGTCGAATTGTTGAACTATGACGGCGCCGACGCCGAGGAACTTGCGAGAATCGCCAACGCCCAGCAACTCAACCAGAAGTGGATGACCCGGCTCTACTGAACCTCAGCCCGCCTTCTTCCATGTGCGGGAGCAACCGCCGCTGCGGGAGACCGGCCGGTCCTCGACATAGCCCATGAGTTGCATCACCTGCGTTTCCAGTTGATGCGCTCGCCTCTGGTCGTTCTTCTGCACGGCTTCGGCCATATAGTCGCGAAGCGCATTGGCATCCGCCGCTTGAGGGCTTTTCAGGCGCGTCGACGCAAGTGCCTGATCGACCTGGCTCATCGTAATGTGCGGGTTGCAAGCCTGGGCCGGCCCTGCTCCGGCTACCAAAACGGCCGCAACACCCAGCGCACCCAATACAACCCCAGACTTAGCGATCATCGCAGCCTCCACAAGCCGTCTCTTCTTATCGAACGCCGCCGTGACAGTATCAGGGCAAAGGCCTGAAGGAATATTCAGGCAAGGCCCAAACTTGGCATGCGCGAAGAAGTCACATATCTTTCATGTTGCATTGCACAATGAATGCGCCCATCTAGTGGTAACGCCTAATGCATCCACTGACAGTGACCGAGAGTTCAAGCGACATGACCAAGAAAGCCTGCCAGCACAAGAAGATGGCCGACCTCGAATCGAACGATTGCCGGTGGCCGATCGGCGACCCGCGCCATGACGACTTCCATTTTTGCGGCGCACCGCAGGCGGTAGGCCACCCCTACTGCACCGAGCACTGGAACCAGGCGTTCGTGCCCAGCAAAGCACGTCAGCTTCCAGGCCGCGCTGCGTTCAATCTCGCCTTCCCCCGCGCCGCCTGACCCCGTTGAAATCGCAGCTCTTTCGGGCGGAATCGGAGGAACCGGTTCGATGCCGGAAAGTTCTGCCTCCCTGTTACGTTCCAGGCCGGCCGCTATCCGCGACCGGCCTTTTCTACACCAAGATGATGGCGCCGCACGACGAACAGCACGACCAGCGGCACGGCAAGCCATTGCAGGATCGGCACCAAGCCGACGCCGAGTGCAGGCACGACCGGCATAGTCGCCGAATATGCCCACCGCTGCGCCCAATACACGGCGTGCAGTTCCAGAACGATGGTGATCGCAAGACCCACACCCAGGAACAGCAGGACGCCCATCGTACCGGGATCGATGAACCAGCCCCTGCCGCGCATGGCCGCAGCAACGGCCCAGTAAGCCGCCAGCGTAATCGCGACATCACCGACCGTCGCCTGCAGGCAGAATAGGGTGGCCGGCCAGTGCGCCATTCCCGGCATATCCGCGAAGAACGGCGTCTGCAGCATCTCCCACAGGAAATGCAGGAGGAACGCATAGAACGCGAATACCCATTCCGGCGCCCGCACGCTCAGAAATGGGTTTCGCCAATGAATCGCGGTCATTCCGGGTCCTCGGATACGCCGCGACCATAGCGGCTCGACGACTATCACCGCTACCCCCATCGCGACGACGATCGCCAGCACTCACCCGCTCTTCGCCGCCCCGACGAGTTTTCGTACGGTAGCCTTCAGCCCTTCCGGCGCGCCAGCGATCCGCGCCAGCAACGCCTCGACCTCGGCCGGCCCGATCGGACTGATATCGAGCTTCAAACGCGCGGCCTCATCGAGGTAAGCCGCGTCTCGCTGCACCGCCATGAACGCCGACTGCAGCGCCTTCGCCCGCGCTGGCGGCACGCCCTGCGGCGCCACATAGGGCCGCGTCAGCGCGAATGGCACTTCCATCATCTCGATCAGGTTGCGCGCTTCCTCCGTGCGGGAAAGTTCCCGGGCGGTCGGGACATCAGGGAATTCGGGATGCCGCGTCGCGCGGCCGAATTGCAGCAGCGCCAGCATCGCGCCTCCTTGGCCCGACACCGGCTTCAACCAATGTGTCCGCGCCGCCGCTACCGACGACAGATCCGCGACGCGGCCATCGACTTCCTTGCTTTCGATGGCGAGAAACATGCCGTTGCTGTCGCGATATCCGCCGATCAGCTTGATGTTGAGCCCCAGCGCCTGCCGCAATAGCACCGGCACGTCGTAACTGGTGTCGCCCTCCGACGTTCCGGCCAGCACGAGGGCCTCGCCCCCCGGCCTGCGCGCCGCCTCGATCGACGTGACCTTCGCATCCGGCCGTACCCAGAGGATGTAGGCATCGTCACGGTAGCTCGACGCCGATCCGAGCCACGTCAGGTTCCGCGCGTCGAATCGGATGTTCGGATTACCACCGAGCACGCTGGCGAGCGGCAGATTGCGCGCGAAGGTGCCGATCGCGGTCCCGTCTTTCGGCGCGGCATGTGCGAGGTGATTGGCGGCGACGAGACTTCCCGCCCCCGGCATGTTCTGCACGACCGTCCCGGGATTGCCCGGCAGATGCCGGCCGAGGTGCCGCGCGAGCAGCCGCGCATAGATGTCGTTGCCACCGCCCGGCCCATAGCCCACGACGATCTGCACCATCTTGCCGCGATAGAAGTCCGCGACCTCGTTGGCGTGTGCGGGAGGCCTCGTCAGACCGGCGGCAACGCAGAGGGCGAGCACGACGCCCCCGAGACGGGTTACCCCCATCGCACATCGAATTCGCAGTGGCACGCAAGCTCCTATCGTCGAATGCTGACCGCCGATGCATACCTATCCCCTTGCCTCAGGCCGTCCTCTGAACTGACCCATACCACCGACACCGCTTCGTCTCGTCGACCAGCATGCGCATCGTTCGCGGTGGTCGGGCGACGAGGCTTTCGATGACGCGCGCCGCGATCCGGCCGACGCCCTT
>CANJPN010000246.1 GCA_947475855.1 Bradyrhizobiaceae bacterium | reverse complement strand
CGAAGACTGTCCCGGTCGATGGACCATCCCCCAAGACGGCTCGAAAGCCGCGTCAAGGTTTACACTTGGCTACTTAACCGAACATATCACCCAGGTACACCCGCCGGACGTCTTCGTTGGCTATGATTTCTTCGGGCTTACCTTGTGTCAGAACTTGACCATCGAAAATGATGTAGGCGCGGTGGATCAGGCTCAGCGTCTCCCGGACGTTGTGGTCGGTGATCAGCACCCCGATCCCTCGCTGGGTGAGGTGGCGGACAAGCTCCTGGATGTCCCCGACGGCGATGGGGTCGATACCCGCGAACGGCTCGTCCAGCAGCATGAACGACGGCCCCGAGGCCAGCGCCCGGGCAATCTCGCACCGCCGCCTCTCACCACCCGACAGCGCAATGGAAGGCGACTTCCTCAGCCGCGTGATCCGGAACTCCTCCAGCAGAGAATCGAGCTTCTCGCGCCGCTTCTTGCGGTTGGGCTCGACCAGTTCGAGCACTGCCATGATGTTCTGCTCGACCGTCAGGCCGCGAAAAATCGATGCCTCCTGAGGCAGGTAGCCGATCCCCAAGCGGGCACGCCGGTACATCGGCAGCCGCGTAACCTTCCGACCGTCGATGTAGATGTCGCCATGGTCGGCTGGAACGAGCCCCGTGATCATATAGAACACGGTCGTCTTGCCGGCGCCGTTTGGCCCCAGGATGCCCACCGACTCACCGCGTCCTACCGCGACGCTCACGCCCTTTACGACCATACGCTTGCCGTAGGTCTTCTTAACGTCGTGCGCGGATAGCCAGCCTTCGGATATCACGGCACTCGATTTCGATCCGCCATTGGCGCCGACATTCTGCGGGGGAGGTCCGCCCTGCGGACGCTCCTCCTCGTCGTCGAGATCGAGATCCGGATCAACGCGGTTGGGATCAGACTTGCCGAAACCGAATATTCTCAAGGTGCCACGTCTCCGCGCCAATCTAATTGTTGTTGCCGAACACGGATTGCAGGTCGCTGCCCGAAGATCTGGGCGTTGCCGGCTTCGGCGCCTGTGATGGCGGCGGCCCCGCTGTTGTCGGAGCCGCCACGGCACCACCCGCCGCAGGCTGAGCGCCAGCCGCGGCGTCCTTCGTCTTCTTCTGTTCTTCCTTCAGCATCCCCGGAATGAACACGGCCTGCGCCCGCCCCTTGATGATCACGTTCGCAGGAGATGCCGTCGAAGAACCGGGCGAACTGAACCCGCACGCGTCAATGATATTCATCAGCCCTGTCGTCATGTCGAGTTCAGCGCAGTTGCCGTTCGTCACGCTCGTACCTTGCGAGAGGACCACGTCGCCGGTGAGTTTCGCCGAGTTGGTCTTGGGATTGAACACCGCCGAGTTCCCCTGCGCGCGCTGCCCGTCCTTGGCGACAATATCTACACGCCGCGGCATCACAATCTGGCTGAGTTGCGCACCTTGCTTGGGCTGTCCCGCTGCAGGAGGCGGTGCGACGGTTCCAGGCGCGGCAAGCGCCATTCCACCGTCTCCGGTGTAATGAGCGACCATCTCTTCCGTATTGATCACGTAGTCGGCCTGAACCGCCTTCACCTTGCCTCTGAATATAGCTGTCTTCTTCTTGTCGTCGACGTCGAGAGAATCGGCGTCGATGTCGATCGGCTGGCTTGGATCACCGCGTCCGATCGCGCCAAGCGGATTCGCCGTGGGAGCCTTGACCGCAGGTGCAGGCGGCCCCTTCTTTGCAGCCGCGGCGTCGCCTTCGTTCTGATAAAGCCGCGCATTGATCTGGCCCTTGCCTTGCCCGCCTCCAGCCGGCGAAGTCAGGTTGAGCAGCCCCTGTTTGCGGTCGGCCATCAGGCGACGGCCCTTCAGAACGTTCTTCTGTTGCGTCACCACGACATTCCCGGTCAGCAGGATGATGTCGGTCTTGTTGTCGATTTCTGCCTTGTCGGAGGTCGCTCCACGATCCGGTCCACCTGTAATCACCACGGGACCCGACAACATCGCGCGATCGTTGATCGCGTCGTAATCCATCGCGCTACCGGTTGCTCTCTCGACGCCCCGCGTCAGCACGACGTCGCGCGGCGATACGAGCCGCTTGAGCTTGCTCGAGCCATCAGCCGCGGCAAGACCCGACGGCGCGGTTGCCCCGCCTTCCGCCTGTCCCTCGTAGGTGACCTGCAGCTCTGCCGTCTCCATAACCTGATCGATCTGCTTGGCGACGACATTGCCGAAGAACGTCGCAATCTTATTTGCATCGTCGATCAGCAGACGCTGCGAGGTAATATCGACCGGCGCATTGGATTTTGCAGCCGGACTTTGTTGTACCGACTGAGACTGGCTGCCACGCATCGCGGGATTGGCAGCCTCGACTGCGCCGGGTTTCGGCGGTGCCTGCAAGTGTGCAACGACGCCGCCAGTAAACAGCACCTGCTTCAGCTTCTGCTCAATCGTCATCGCCTTGCCGTAGACCGTTCCGGACGGCATCCGAACGGTCACGGGCTCATCGGAAACGATGCGATTCTCCTTGGTATAGATCGTCGCTTGCGTCAGCTCCGCCGTCATGCCGTTCTGGGAAGCGACGTCGACGCGCTCGTACAGCTCGAGCACGTTGGAGTTGCTGTCGAGCGTGCCTCGCGGCGATTTCAGGGTCGTAACCTGACGGCTCGCATCGAGTAGCTTGCCATCGATCGTCTTGAGGCGGACGATGCCCTTCAACTTGAGATCCTGTTGCGCCGTGGCTGCGCGCACCTCGAACTCGCCACCCTGCTTGTCGAAACCGGTGTAGCGGGGATTATGCGCGACCAGCGCCTCCTGCGAGAGCGTAACCCCCGTTACTTCGACCTTCTTGTTGCCCCAGCTGAACGAGATTGCGCGCTGCATATAGAGCCCGTAGCCCAGAATCATGATCACGCCCGACGCCGGCAGCGCCAAACGCAGGGCGCGCACCAGCACCGTATGCCGCCGCGCCTTCGCGAAAGCCGATGCGCGATCCGTAGCGAAGTCCAATGCCGCCCGCGAGAGGGGGCGGCCGGCGTTCGGCTTCGGAGATACGTCCTGTGGCATAGGTTTGGCTGCAGCCTGATCTGATGCTCTGGCCAAGTTGAGCGAAAGGTTCGAGCGAGAAGTTCGGACGGTTAGCAGAGGCGATCCAACACGACGCAGACGGAACTCAAGCCCGCGAGGGGTGGCATACCAGCTTAAACTGGATGAATTTGAGGCCATCTGACAAGCTGCACAGTGCAGCGTGGCAAGCCCGGTACGCCTTAATGCGCAAATATGTCCTGATCTTCAAAACCCATCAGGTCCAGCGCCGCGCGGGTCGACAGAAACTTGAACGCAGCCTCCGCCATAGCCGTTCGGCCCTCCCGCTCCAGCATCATGTCCAGCCGCGCTTTCAGCGCATGAAGGTGGAATACGTCACTAGCCGCGTATGCTAGCTGCTGGTCCGAAAGCTTTTTAGCGCCCCAATCCGAGCTTTGCTGCTGCTTGGAGATTTCGACTTGCAGCAGCTCGCCAACGAGGTCCTTGAGGCCATGCCTGTCCGTGTACGTTCGCGACAGCTTGGATGCGATCTTGGTGCAGTAGATCGGCGCCGTATTCACTCCAAGGTATTGCTGTAACACGGCAATATCGAAACGCGCGAAATGGAAGATCTTGGTCACCGCGGGGTCGGCCAGCAGCGCCTTCAGCCGCGGACAGTCGTAGGGCGGCGCCACCTGCACGAGGTGAGCCACGCCATCGCCTGCGGAAAGCTGAACGAGGCACAGCCGGTCGCGATGAGGCTTCAAGCCGAGCGTTTCAGTGTCGATCGCAACCGATCCGGCGAATGTCACGCCAGCCGGCAGATCGCCCTGGTGCAACTTGAAAGACGTGGCAACCATGACAGCCCCTTTGGTGATGGGATTTGGATCAGAAGTTGACGACCAAGCGATTGAATCACCGAAGTGTTCGCCTCCCAACGCGCCCTGTGTTTATCGGCAACCGCCCCCTGCGGCAAGGGAGGCCGTGATACCGGACACACCTTCTCCAGCCTGAAATTGCCGGTTCACTCCTCGGCCGCCGCGCAAGCCTCCAGACCCTCACGGTCCAGGATCGTAATCAGCGAGCCTTCGACCTGAATCAGCCCCTGATCCCGCAACTCGCCGAGCTGCCGGTTCATGTTTTCACGCGACAGCCCCGCGTAGCTGCCGAGGTCCCGTTGCGACAGCTTCATATCGATCAGCGTTCCCTCGCTGGTCACGCGACCATGCTGATCCGCCAGCCGCAACAGCGCGTTAGCGGCGCGCGCCGCCATCTGCAGCCCCGAATGCTCGACTGCCGACGACATCACGCGCACTTTCGCCGCCAGCGCCTCGATGATACCCAGCATCGCTTTCGGATTCTGCGCGATGACCGGCAACAGGTCGCGCCGCCAGATCACCAGAGCTTCCGTTACCTCGAGCGCCGTCGCATCGGCAGCACGCGGCTTGCCGTCGAGCGCGGCCAACTCTCCGTTGAGATCGCCCGGCCCGAGGAAATTGAGCGCTACCTCTCGGGCATCAGCCGTCACGATGCTGATCTTGACCCGCCCCGACAGAATGATCATCAGACTGTCGCCGGCATCGCCGCGCTGATAGATGGCGGCCCCCTTCGTGAACCGCACGGGACGGCCGCGCTGGACCAGCTCGTCGAGGGCTGCATCCGGCAGCGCGGCAAGCACGCTCTTGCCCCGCAAGACATCGCGAATCTGCTCGGGCGTCATGGACATCGCTCCGGTGCCTCCCTCAGGGGAATAGCCATTCGCGTTTCCATGGTGACCCAGGCTCCTGGCGGCGAAACACAACGCGGTCGTGCAACCTGAACGGCCTGTCGTGCCAGAACTCGACTTCGAGCGGCGTGACGCGGAACCCCGACCAATGTTCGGGCCGCGGAATGTCTCCGACCGCGTGCTTTACCCCATACCACGCAGCGGCCTTCTCGAGGTCATAACGCCCGCTCATCGCGCGCGACTGCTGCGACGCCCACGCGCCGATCCGCGATCCCCGCGCCCGCGAGGCGAAATAGGCGTCCGCCTCCTCCCGGCTCGTCTCCGCCACGAGGCCCCTCACGCGCACCTGCCGGCGCAGGCTCTTCCAGTGAAACAACAGCGCTGCTTTGTGCGCGCCGAGCAATTCCCGCCCCTTGGCACTCTGGAAGTTGGTGTAGAACACGAACCCGCGATCCGCCCGCTCCGCACCGTCGAGCGCCTTCAGCAGCACCATACGCACGTTGGGCATGCCTTCGGCGTCGACGCTCGCCACCGCCATCGCCTCGGGATCGTTGATCTCGCTCTGCTTGGCATCGGCGAACCACCGCTCGAACAGCGCGAACGGCTCGCTCTCGTCCATGAAATCGGCCGCCTGAGGACCCGTGTAGTAGTCCTTGCGCGCAGGAGGGGGCCCGGGGCCGTTTGGATCTGTCATGTGTCGGCGCTTCCTTGGCCAGTGATGTCGCAGTCTACGAATGACACGCGCGTTGAGATCAAATTAACCGATTTGCCCGACAATGCGGAGGTTCGAGTTGTTGCCGGCGGGTCCGGCGTGTCTCCAGTCGAGTGTGTGTGTCATGTACGTGTCCGACCGTTCCATCGGTTCGCTCGCCATATCGACGGCAGCGGCAACATTCCTTTTCTTCTCGACGCTTCTGGCGACGGATACCACCCGCGCCGAGCCAACGCCGCAATCCTCCCGGCCGGAAGTCTTCGGCAGTCTGCCGCACAGCCAGCCGAACGCCCGTCTTCTCCCCGCCTTCCCGCCCCGCATCGAACCGGGCGACGACACCGCAGCCCTCGATGCGATCGAAATCGCCCTGACGCAAGCCAGCGACGGCGCGACCTACGTCTGGCAGCGCGGCAACGGCCGCCTCACCGGTTCGGTCCGCCCAACCATGACGTTCCGCGATGCCGACCGTCGCATTTGCCGGCACATCGAGATGCAGGTTCAGCTCGGCGCCCACGCCCGCCGCACCGAAGGCATCGCCTGCCGCGGCGCGGATGGTGTTTGGGAATTGGAAGGGTGAGGGCCTAGCCCTCCACCCGCATGAACGACGCCTGCATGACGCCGCACAACGAAGCTTTGCCGCTGGCAATCGCCTCGATATCGATCTGGCAGACGCTGACCGAACGGCCACTTCTCACCACCCGGCCGGTCGCCCGCAACACGTCGCCGACCGCCGGCTTCAGAAAGTTGATCTTGTATTCGATGCTGACGACCTCGCTGCCTGCGGGAAGAAGCGTCAGCGCCGCATAGCCGCCTGCGCTGTCGCCGATGCCGCCGAGCACGGCGCCGTGGAAAAAGCCCTTCTGCTGCGATAAACCCGCGGTGAACGGCACCTCGATGACAACGCGGCCGGCCGCAACCGTCTGAAGACGCGCGCCGAGTGTTACCATGAGGCCTTGCGCCGCAAAGCTTTGGCACACGACGCGATCGAAGTCGGGATTTGCAGGTTTAAATACGTCGCTCATCCCAGACGCCTCCCTCAAGCCCGCCGTGCCAGAAACGCCAGCACGCCTTCCTTGTAGGCGCGATCACCGACCGCCTTCATGTGATCGCGATCGGGGATCTCCAGCGCCTCGCCGCCGGGAATGAGGGCGGCGAGGTCTTTAGCTGACCCACCGATGACGTCGAGCGTCCCCACCGCCACCAGCACCGGCGTCGTGATCCGGCCCAGCGCCTCGGCGGTGATCGGATCGCGTGACGAACGGATGCACGCCGCGAGCGCCTTCAGATCGCTTTTTGTCTGCTCGGCGAACGCACGGAACGTACGCGCCGTCGCGTTCGTCACCTGATCGATGCTCTCGGCTTCGAGGGCATGCGCGATCGGCCCCGTGCCCGCCATGCCGCGCACCATGTTGATGCCGAGGCCCGCGAATACGGCGCTCCGCACCCGCGCGGGGTGCGCCATCGTCAGGAATGCCGTGATCCGCGCACCCATCGAATAGCCCATCACGTCAGCGCGCGGCAGGCCTAGATGATCGAGCAGCCGCCGCGCATCTTCCGCCATGATCGGTGCACCATAAAGCGCGGGATCGTGCGGCTTGGCGCTGCGACCATGGCCGCGATTGTCGATCGAGATCACGCGATAGCCCGCGCGGGTCAGTTCCCGCACCCAGCCCGTATCGACCCAGTTGGCCTGCGTGTTCGACGCGAAGCCGTGGATCAGCAGCATCGGCTCGCCGCCGCCCTCGTCGAGATACGCGATCTCGACGCCATCGGAGTTGAAGGTTTTCATCTAGAACACCCTTGCTTGTTCCCCTCCCCACTCGTGAGGGAGGAAAGCCATAGCGCTCAGCGGCCCACCACCGCGTTATAATACTGCAGATCCACATACCGCGACTGATCGGTCAGCTTCTTCGTCCCGCCGCCGAACCGCGAACGCAGATCGAGAACCACGTCGATCCCCGCCGGAAGCATGGCCGCCGCCGGCGTCAAACCGGACTTCGGCGACAGCAGGCTGTCCATCACGGCACCCGCCACGCGCGGCTGGATTTCCGGCATCTTCTTGAGCAGCAGATCGGTGGCGCCCTGGCGGTTGGCCGGCGTCAGCGTCCATTCTAGGCCCGCGAGATACCCCTTGATGAACCCCTTCAGCGCTTCCGGATTTGCCGCCGCCCATTTCCGCGACGCGACATACGCCTGCCCCTGATAGTCCGCGTAGTGCTTCGTCGAGGTGTCGAGTACGGTGAAACCGTTGCCGCGGGCGATCGACGTAAACGGCTCGATCGTCATCGTGCCCGCGTATTTGCCGGCCTTGACCGCCTCCCAGCGCACCGGCGTCGCCCCGACCGGCTCGATCTTATAGTCGGCCTTGGTCAAGCCTGCTTTCGCGAGCATTTCGTAAAGCACGAACGCGAAGCCGGTGTAGAGCGCGTCCATTGCCAGCACTTTGCCCTTTACGTCGGCGTAGCTCTTGATGTCCGCCTGCGTGATGAAGGCCAGTTCGATCTGGGTCGCCCCCATGAACGCGAAGAAGTCCGGCACGGGGTCGAGCTTCACCGCGCCCTGGGCCTCGACATAGGCGACGACATTGTCGAACGCCGTACCTGCGATGTTGAACTTGCCCGACGCGAGGTTCTCGGCCTGATAAGCCGAGTTCGGTGTCGTCGTCATGTTGAGCGTGATGCCGGCCTTTTCGAACAGCCCCTGTTCGAGGGCCGCAAAGATCGGCAGGTTCTGCGCGCCGGGGAAGGCTATCAGCTCGACAGTGGTCATGGCATCGGTCCTGTTATGTGGCCAAAGGGGCTACGACTATTGGAGCCAGTCACATAAACGCCGCCAGAGGGCAATCCCCCCGCGCCCAGGCCCCGCCCACCTCAAGGCATCTCCAGCACCTCGATGGCTTCCACCGAATAGACATCGGCCGGCTTGCGCACGAGATCGATGCCCATCCGCAGCGATATCCCGAGCACCAGCAGCGCCAGCATCACCCGCAACTCCTCCTGGCGGATGCGCCCGGCCATCGTCACACCGCGCTGCGCACCGAGCACGCCTCCGAGCATGAGCGGCAGTCCCAACAGCAGGTCCACGGTGAAGTTCTGCATCGACT
>CANJPN010000245.1 GCA_947475855.1 Bradyrhizobiaceae bacterium | reverse complement strand
TGCAAGGAAATCCACGGGGAAGCGTGGAAATCCGGCAACTCAAAGCCAGACTTCCCGCTCGATCAGCAAACGAGATCAGCAGGTTGAAGAAACTTCACGGCCGACTAAGCAAAGTCAACGTTACCAACGCCAAAGATGGGGTTTTCGACATCGAGCCGTCTCTCAACTTCGACCGATAGCAGTGTTCAGCCATCAAGCGTAACGGCCGGCACCGGGTTCCGTCCGGTACCAGCCGTCCGCCTCAACAGGAAAGGCGAAGAAGATCTGATCAATAGCCGTCGTAGCCGTGGTGGCGACGGTTCTGACCTGCGATGATCGAACCCAGGATTAGCGCGCCAACACCGATGGCGACGCCAGTCGCGATGCGCTCGCCGGTGCGGTCCCTGTGGCCGAAGTTGCCATGGCCGTAGTAGGGGCGAGGAGCGGGGGCGTGATAGCTCGGGGCGTGACCGTAGCCGTAACCTTGCCCGCGGCCGCGCCAATCGCCGGCCTGGGCAGTCGCGCCGATGGCAGTGAGGGCGGTGGCGGCGACAACAACGGTGGAAACGATCTTTTTCAGCGTGTTCATGGCGGTAGGCCCCCTAGGCCTGGTTTGATGCGCTCATGCCGGCAGGCCGGCTATGTGCGTGAGACGCTTGCCGGGGTCTCACCCGGGCTGGAGGTCTCTCCAGCAGTCTTGAGAACAGTTCTACCCCTCTGCGCCTGAACGGCCCCCGAACGCGATTAGCAGCCACCATTCATCTTCTCCGCCGGCTCGGGGGGCGCGCCCTCCGTGGCCAGGTTTGCCGCGGAGCGATAGTTAAGGCACATAAGCCCGCGATGGCCGGCGCCAGAAGCTCTGACGGCTGCCCCAACCCGATAGGAAACACACCCTGAAATGGCTGGACCGCCCCCAAACCTCGCGCCCAATCTTCCTGGCGGGCGCGACTATGCGCTGTTGTGCGCTCTCGGCGTGATCTGGGGCGTAAGCTTCACCTTTATAAAAATCGCAGTCTCGACGGTCCCTGCCGTAGCGATGACGATCTCCCGCCTCACCTTGACCGTGGTGCTCATGGCCGGGGTGATGCTCTACATGCGCGAAAGCCTGCCGCGCTGGGGGCGGATCTGGCTGTTCATCTCGGCATCGGCGTTTCTCGGCAATGCGTTGCCGTTTCTCCTGATCGCTTGGGGGGAAGAAAAGGTCGATGGCGCTCTTGCCGCGATCCTGATGTCGCCGAGCCCGCTGGCGGCGGCGCTTCTCGCCCATGTTTTCACCCGCGACGACAAGCTCAATCGCTACAAGCTCGCAGGCATAGCCCTCGGCGTGGCGGGCATAGCGGTGCTGGTCGGCATCGACAATCTCGCGCGGCTCGGAAGCGATCTGAAATACCAGCTCATGATCCTGTTTGCGGGTTGCTGCTATGGCGCGAATGTCGTCATCAATCGCGGGCTCGTCGGCGGATCCGCGTTCGCCAATGTCACCGCCGTGATCGGGGTGTCCGTCATCATGCTGGTGCCGCTCGCACTCTTGCCAGGGACCTGGAACTTCAAGCCATCCGCTGCCTCACTCGCCGCCATGGTAACGCTTGCGATCGTTTCGACTTGTATCGGAACCTTGATGATGCTGACGCTCGTCAAACGCCAGGGACCCGCCTTCACTGCGCAGGTCAATTTTCTCGTGCCGGTGTTCGGCGTCATTTCCGGCGCGCTGATCCTGGGAGAGCGCCCCTCGCCTCGAGCGATCGCCGGCCTCGCCCTTATCCTGGCGGGCGTCTGGGTCGCCCGGCGGGGGTCGGGGTTGATCTCTCTGAAAGCCGAGAGGAACCCGGTATAGATGCGACCTTTCGCCTTCGTGATCGAGTTGCAGCAGGCGTGCGGGCGCAGTCACACAGAATACCCTCCCCTGCGGCGAAGGGTGCAGGGGAATGCGGCAACCCGCACACTCAGGCATGGTTGAAGGCGCGCGTCACCCGTGTTAGACGCACCGCGGACTGGATTGGAGGGGTGCAGCGTCGATAACCGCACGCGCTCCCTCGTGTCCTTCCGGCGCCGCTTTCCCGCTGGCGTTTTCCGTTCTATCCGACATGACCGATTGACGCATGAGAGGCGTTCGACGTGGCGACCGAAGAACCGATCATGGCCTCAGTGGCTGGCCGATACGCGTCGGCCCTGTTCGACTTGGCGACCGAAGCGCGCCAGGTCCCAGACGTAGAAGCCCAGTTGGCGAAATTCCAGACCATGCTCGACGGCAGCAAGGATCTGCAGCGGCTGGTAGCCAGCCCTGCCTTTTCCGCCGACGAACAGACGAAAGCGATGACCGCACTGCTGGCCAAGGCCGGGATCGGTGGTCTGGCGGGAAACTTCCTGCAGCTCATCGCACGCAACCGGCGCCTGTTCGCCGCTGCCGACATGATCCAGTCCTTCCGCACGCTCGCCGCCCGCGCGCGGGGCGAGGTCGAAGCCGAGGTGATCTCGGCGTTCCCGCTCGATGCCAAGCAGATCGAGGCACTCAAAGACACCCTGCGCGCCTCCATCGGGGGCAAGCAGATCAAGATGAATTCGCGGGTTGAGCCCAACCTTCTTGGAGGTCTCGTCGTCAAGATGGGCAGCCGGATGGTCGACAGTTCGCTCCGCACAAAGCTCGCATCGCTCAAGACACGCTTGAAAGAGGTCCGCTGATGGATATTCGCGCCGCCGAGATCTCCTCCATCCTGAAGGAGCAGATCAAGAATTTCGGCAAGGAGGCTGAGGTCTCCGAGATCGGTCAGGTGCTGTCGGTCGGCGACGGCATCGCTCGCGTCTACGGCCTCGATAAGGTCCAGGCCGGCGAGATGGTCGAATTCCCAGGGGGAATTCGCGGTATGGCGCTGAACCTCGAGGCCGACAACGTCGGCGTCGTGATCTTCGGCGACGACCGCGGCATCAAGGAAGGCGACACGGTCAAGCGCACGGGCGCGATCGTGGAAGTTCCAGTCGGCAAGGGTCTGCTCGGCCGCGTCGTCGATGGCCTCGGCAATCCGATCGATGGCAAGGGACCGATCAAGTCGGACAAGCGGCAGCGCGTCGACGTCAAGGCGCCTGGCATTCTTCCGCGCAAGTCCGTGCACGAGCCGATGGCGACCGGCCTGAAGGCGATCGACGCGCTGATCCCGATCGGCCGCGGCCAGCGCGAGCTGGTCATCGGTGACCGCCAGACGGGCAAAACGGCAGTCATTCTCGATACCTTCCTCAACCAGAAGGCGCTCAACGCGGGCACAGACGAGAGCCAGAAGCTGTATTGCGTCTATGTCGCGATCGGCCAGAAGCGCTCGACCGTCGCCCAATTCGTCAAGGTGTTGGAAGAGCAGGGTGCACTTCCGTATTCGATCATCGTAGCGGCGACCGCTTCGGACCCAGCGCCGATGCAGTATTTGGCGCCGTTCACCGGCTGCACGATGGGCGAGTTCTTCCGCGACAATGGCATGCACGCCGTGATCGCCTATGACGATCTCTCCAAGCAGGCGGTCGCGTATCGCCAGATGTCGCTGCTGCTGCGCCGTCCGCCCGGCCGCGAAGCCTATCCCGGCGATGTGTTCTACCTCCATTCTCGCCTGCTCGAGCGCGCTGCCAAGATGGGCGACGCTGCCGGTAAGGGCTCGCTGACCGCACTGCCGGTGATCGAGACACAGGCCAACGACGTGTCGGCCTACATCCCGACGAACGTGATTTCGATCACCGACGGGCAGATCTTCCTCGAGACGGATTTGTTCTACCAGGGCATCCGGCCGGCCGTGAACGTTGGTCTGTCGGTATCGCGCGTCGGGTCTTCGGCCCAGACGAAGGCGATGAAGTCGGTGGCTGGCAAGATCAAGGGCGAGCTCGCACAGTATCGCGAAATGGCGGCATTCGCTCAGTTCGGCTCCGATCTCGACGCGGCGACACAGAAGATGCTTGCGCGCGGTTCGCGCCTGACCGAGCTTCTGAAGCAGGCGCAGTTCTCGCCGTTGAAGATGGAAGAGCAGGTCTGCGTGATTTTCGCGGGGACGCGCGGCTATCTCGACGGCATTCCGGTCGGCGCGGTCGGCAAGTACGAGCAGGAGCTGCTCCGTGCGCTGCGCGGACAGCATCCGCAGATCCTCGAGGCGATCCGTTCGTCCAAGGAACTGAAGGCCGATACGGAAAAGAGCCTCGTCGACATGCTCGACAAGTATACGAAGGCGTTCACCGCTTAAGTGGAAGTCGTAGGTTGGGTCAACGCCATAGGCCGCGATCCAACGTTTCATGTCGTGCCATTCGATGTTGGGTCGCGCTGCGCTTGACCCAACCTACGGAAAGATCACATGGCCTCACTCAAAGACATGCGCAACCGTATCGCCTCCGTAAAGGCGACGCGGAAGATCACCAAAGCGATGCAGATGGTGGCAGCCGCCAAGCTGCGTCGGGCCCAGGAGGCCGCGCAGGCAGCGCGCCCCTACGCCCAGCGCATGGATCAGATGATGGCCAGCATTGGCAGCCGCGTCACGAGCCGGGATGGCGTCTCGCCGCTGCTCGTCGGTACTGGTAAAGACGATGTGCATCTGCTCGTGGTGATGACCGCCGAGCGCGGCCTCTGCGGTGGCTTCAATTCCAACATCGCCAAGCTCGCTCGTCAGGACGCCCAGCGCCTGATGCGCGAAGGCAAGACGGTCAAGATTTTCACGGTCGGCCGCAAGGGCGCGGACAACCTGCGCCGCGATCTCAACCGCATCATCATCGATCGGATGGACTTCCGCGCGATCAAGCAGATGCGCTACTCGGAAGCCGAACTCGTCACCAAGAAGATCGTCGACATGTTCGAGGCTGGCGATTTCGACGTCGCCACGCTCTACTTCTCTGAATTCAAGTCGGTGATCGCGCAGAAGCCGACGGCCCTGCAGTTGATCCCGGCAAAGATCCCAGAAGCAAAGGCAGTCAGCGACGGCAAGGCGGAAGCGAGCGCGGAATTCGAACCGTCTGAAGAATCCATTTTGGCCGACCTTTTGGCACGCAATCTGACGACCCAGGTTTTCCGCGGCCTCCTGGAGAACGCTGCAAGCGAGCAAGGCGCTCGCATGTCCGCGATGGACAATGCGACCCGCAACGCCGGCGACATGATCAACAAGCTGACGATCAAGTACAACCGTCAGCGTCAGGCGAACATCACCAAAGAGCTCATCGAAATCATCTCGGGCGCGGAAGCGCTCTAGTCCGAACGACGTATCGAGGAACGAAACATGGCTAGCAACAAGGTAGGCAAGATCCGTCAGGTCATGGGCGCCGTCGTCGACGTGCAGTTCGAGGGCCACCTGCCGGAGATCCTGAACGCGCTCGAGACCACGAACGGCGGCAACCGCCTCGTGCTCGAGGTCGCCCAGCATCTGGGCGAAAGCACCGTCCGCACGATCGCGATGGACTCCTCGGAAGGTCTGACGCGCGGCCAGGAAGTCACCGACTCGGGCAAGCCTATCTCGGTTCCTGTCGGCGACGAGACGCTGGGCCGCATCATGAACGTGATCGGCGAGCCGGTCGACGAGTGCGGCCCGGTCAAAACCGCGGTAAATCGCGCGATCCACCAGCAGGCGCCTTCCTTCGCGGATCAGTCTACGGCGGCGGAGATCCTCGTCACCGGTATCAAGGTCGTCGATCTCCTCGCGCCCTACGCCAAGGGTGGCAAGATCGGCTTGTTCGGCGGCGCGGGCGTGGGCAAAACCGTGCTGATCATGGAGTTGATCAACAACATCGCCAAAGTGCACGGCGGCTACTCTGTATTCGCTGGCGTCGGCGAGCGTACGCGTGAGGGCAACGACCTTTATCACGAGATGATCGAGTCCAAGGTCAACGTCGACCCCAAGAAGAACAACGGTTCGGCCAAGGGCTCCAAGTGCGCGCTCGTCTACGGCCAGATGAACGAGCCGCCGGGCGCACGCATGCGCGTCGCGCTGTCGGGTCTAACGGTCGCTGAACACTTCCGCGACCAGGGCCAGGACGTGTTGTTCTTCGTCGACAATATCTTCCGGTTCACGCAGGCGGGATCCGAGGTGTCGGCGCTGCTCGGCCGTATTCCTTCGGCGGTGGGCTATCAGCCGACACTCGCCACCGATATGGGCGCCCTGCAGGAGCGCATTACCTCTACTCAAAAGGGTTCGATCACCTCGGTTCAGGCAATCTACGTGCCGGCCGACGACTTGACCGACCCTGCACCGGCCGCCTCGTTCGCCCATTTGGACGCGACGACCGTGCTTTCACGCTCGATCGCTGAAAAGGGCATCTACCCGGCGGTCGACCCGCTCGACTCGACGTCGCGTATGCTCGATCCGCGGGTCGTCGGCGAGGAGCACTATGCCGTTGCCCGCCAGGTGCAGGCCGTGTTGCAGAAGTACAAGTCGCTGCAGGACATCATCGCCATTCTCGGCATGGACGAACTCAGCGAGGACGACAAGATGACGGTGGCGCGCGCCCGCAAGATCGAGCGTTTCATGTCGCAGCCGTTCGACGTCGCGCAGGTGTTCACCGGCTCGCCCGGTGTGCAGGTGCCGCTGAAGGACACCATCAAGGCGTTCAAGGGCATCTGCGACGGCGATTACGATCATTTGCCGGAGCCTGCGTTCTACATGGTCGGCACCATCGAGGAAGCCATCGCCAAGGCCGAGAAGCTGGCGGAAGCCGCGTAAAGCTGATTTGAGGCGCCCAGCTCTGCTTGGTGCGCCTCAAGCCACTGCTGGTCGCATGCGTAGATTGAGTTGCCCGATCGCTCTGCCAACTCCCCTCCCTTCCGGAGAACGTCGATGACCGATCAAGACAAGAGCGGCTCTGGGTTCGGATCTTGTTGCGAGGAGCTCAAGGAGGTTCTCGAAGCTTCCGACTTCGATCCGCTGATCGCGGTCGGCGATGAGGGCATCCTCTACATGTCTATCGGTATGCTCGATGACGCCGAGGATGGTGAGGCCAACGTCATCGATCATCCTGTGTTCCACTGCCCGTTCTGCGGCACCAAGCTGCAAACACGGGAAGAGGTCGAAGCCAAAAGTGGCGGACAGGACGACGCTAGCTGAGCCCCCGCCGCAGGAAACTGATGCTTTGCCCCGGTCTCATCTACGACCGGCGATACGTACGAAGCCTGAGAGATAACGCGCCATGTCGTTCAAGTTCGAACTCGTAAGCCCGGAGCGGATCCTCGTTTCGGAGGATGTGGATCAGGTGGTGCTGCCTGGTACCGAAGGCGATTTCGCGGTGCTCGTGGGGCATGCGCCTTTCGTCTCCACACTGCGGCCGGGCGTGCTCGACGTGACTTCGGGAGGCACGCGCAAGCGGTTGCTCGTCAAAGGCGGATTTGCCGAGGTCGATCCGGCCCGGCTTACGGTTCTCGCCGAGCAGGCATTCGATGTCGCCGATCTCGATGCCGCAAAGATCGGCCGGGAATTGGAAGCCGCCGA
Organism: Bradyrhizobiaceae bacterium; assembly: GCA_947475855.1. Taxonomy (GTDB): domain Bacteria; phylum Pseudomonadota; class Alphaproteobacteria; order Rhizobiales; family Hyphomicrobiaceae; genus CAMDPA01. The sequence continues at coordinate 1,182 of CANJPN010000245.1, read as the reverse complement.
GGCTGAGCTTGCTGCCGCGAAGGACGATGAAGCGCGCCTTCGCGCCTCGACGCTTATCGAGCAGCTCAAATCGCTGCAGGGTGCGCCGCGAGCTCACTGATAATACGGCTTTCCGCCCATTGTGGTGGGCACCTTCCAATAACTGCGTTCATTTTCCTTCGCTTGGCCTCAGGTTCCCCTTCGCGGGTCTCCAGTTGCAGACGCTGATCGCAGCGGCCGCACCCGATGCGAGCGTTTTGCCCCCCTTGCCGCATGGTCGAGAGCGCGGCTCAACGTCGCTCCGCACTCGGCCCCTCTGTTTCATGGCGCAATTCCGCACGCTCTATCGCCAGTCATACGACGCTGCGAAGCAGGTCTGCCTTGGTGGCTTGGCCAAACGGCAGTATGGTGGCAGTTCAGCGCGGATGCGTGCGCTCCAATCGCTCGATCCGCAACGCACTTGGCGAATGCAGGAACGAAATGCCCGATAGCAAGACGCCGCTGCTCGATCAGGTCAAGACGCCGCAAGATCTGCGGCGGCTGCCCGATAAGGATTTACCGCAGCTTACGCGCGAGTTGCGTCAGGAAACGATTGACGCGGTTTCCGTGACCGGGGGGCATCTGGGGGCCGGGCTCGGCGTCGTCGAACTGACCGTTGCGTTGCATCGAGTGTTCAACACGCCAGACGACCGTTTGATCTGGGACGTTGGCCACCAAGCCTATCCGCATAAGATTCTGACGGGCCGCCGCGACCAGATTCGCACGCTCCGGCAGGCCGGAGGTCTCTCCGGGTTCACCAAACGGGCCGAGAGCGAATACGATCCGTTCGGAGCGGCGCACTCATCGACTTCGATCTCGGCTGGCCTGGGCATGGCCGTCGCACGCGATCTCAGCGGCGGTGACCGTAATGTCGTTTGCGTCATCGGCGACGGTGCAATGAGCGCGGGCATGGCCTACGAGGCCATGAACAATGCCGGCGCTCGGCACGAACGACTGATCGTCATTCTCAATGACAACGACATGTCGATTGCGCCGCCGGTCGGCGCGTTGTCGCACTATCTCGCGCGGATCAGTTCCAGCGGGACGTATCTGCAATTCCGCGAGGCGGCCAAGCAGCTCGCCAAGCGACTGCCCAAGTTCTGGGAGGAGAAGGCGGCGCGGGCCGAGGAATACACCCGCACCTACTGGACCGGCGGAACGCTG
>CANJPN010000244.1 GCA_947475855.1 Bradyrhizobiaceae bacterium | reverse complement strand
CGGCGAAGCTGTAGCTCTGCTGAGACCAATCGGTTCGCACATGCTGATCCAATTCCGCCACTTATCGCACTTTCATCGCATCGCCGCAGCTAGGCTGCTCGGTGCCGTCGGCGTCCTGGCGCTCGCCTGCGCCAATGCCCCGGTGGCAAGTGCCCAGGACAGGCCATTTTGGGAACAGAACGAGCCACCTGTCAGCCGTGCCCCCGCGCGCCCCGCCCGCCGCGACGACTCCTATCGCCCGCCGGAAGACAATTCAGGCCCGTCCGGTGGCTTCGGCCAGCAGGCCGGCTCCGATGGACGTCCGTGGGACGGCACCAGCCGCAATTCGAGTCCGCCTCAATCAGGCGGCTATGGTGGCGGCTACTCCAACGCTCCGCCGGCCGACCCTCGCTATAGCGAGCCCCCGCCTCCCCAGCGCGACTATGGCGGCGACCCTCGCTATGCCCCCCAACCCTCTGGCGATCCACGCTATTCAGACCCACGCTACGCTTCCCCGCCGTCCGGCGATCCGAGATACTCTGGTCAGCAACAGGCCGACAGTTGGCGCGACGGCGGTGGCCCGGTCCGCGGCAATGACGCCTATCGTCCGCCTGCGACCGGCGGCTACGGCAACGACCAACAGGCGGGCTACCAGGGTGGCTATCAAGGCGGCCCCGCTGGCCAGCCCTACCCCGGCAACGATGGCGGCTCTGGATATGGCCAGCCTTACTCCGCTCCGCAGGTTGGAACAGGTAACGACCAGGCCTATGGCAATAATCCACAGGGATATGACGATCCCCGCGGCGGCACCTATTCCCAGCACGAGGTGGTCAATACTGGCCACCGTTTCTTCGGCTCCATCAGTGAGGGTCTCGCCAAGGCCGTCGAGCGGATTTTCAGAAGCCAGGGCCGCCCTAACGGCTACATCCTGGGCGAGGACGCTGGCGGCGCGTTCATCGCGGGTCTCCGCTATGGAGAAGGCACGCTCTTTACGAAGGATGTCGGCAATCACCGCGTCTATTGGCAGGGGCCGTCGCTGGGCTACGACTTTGGCGGCGAAGGTTCCAAGACCATGGTGCTGGTCTACAACCTGCGCGATCCCGCCGACATGTACACCCGTTTCGGCGGCGTGCAGGGCTCTGCCTATCTCATCGGTGGCGTCAGCGTTCAGTTCCAGACCCACGAGCATGTCACACTAGCTGTGATAAGATCGGGAGTTGGATTGCGATTGGGTGCCAACGTCGGTTATTTAAAGTATACGCGATCGCCGACTTGGAATCCTTTCTAGCCTTCATGCGGGCTGCCCCGGTCGCAGGGCTGGCAATGCACGCATGCCGGGACGCCGGTATCGAGGGTAGGGATCGGAAGTGCGGCACAAGCGAACGTAAGCGAAGTTTCGCGCAGGCAGCTAGGTGCGCGAGGCTGAATTTCAGACCGCAGGACCCGCCACCTTGTTCACGCTTCAATCCCTGATGCTGGTGGCGCTGGGCATTCTGTTTGCCTCATTGCTCGTCGTTGCCGTGCTGCCGTCATACCGTTCCCGTGTTCAGCGGCTGACGAGCGAAGCCATTCGGCGGTCGGTGCCGCTGACCGAGGCTGAGATCCGCGCCGACAAGGACAAGCTGCGCGCTCAGTTCGCAATCCGGGTCCACAAGCTCGAGGCCGAAGGCGAGCAGCAGAAGCTGACCGCCGCGCGCCAGCGCATCGAGATGAACCGGCGCGACGCCCGCATCACCGAACTCCAGGACGAGACCGAGCGGGTCAAGGCCGCGCTTGAAGAGAACTTCAATGCTCGCCGTGTGCTGGAACATACCGTCACGGATCGCCTGCCGCGCCTTGAGCAGCAACTCGAGAGCGCGCGTGAACTGATCAGGGAGCGCGACGAAGAACTCGGCGTTCTCAAGAGTGAAACGAACCGCAGCGTTCGCGCCCTCGACGAAGCGATGCAAATGAACGCCCAGCAGCGCGCCGAGCTGGAGCGGACGTCGGCCTCGCTCGCCTCCCGCGTGCCGGCTTTGCGTGACACCTTTACGGATCCGAAGTTCGACGGCGAGATCGCGCTGCGCTCCGAGATCGAGGCATTGCGGGCGAAAACGCGGGAGCAGGCAGGCTTGATTCACAAGCTGCAAAGTGGTCCCGATGGTCAATCGAGTGCGGCTTCCGGCGGCAATCCGGACGTCGATCAGTTGCGGCGCGAGTTGGCGGCGGCCGAGGCGGCGGTAAAGGCCACCCGCGACTCTGCCGCGAGCGGCAGCTACGACCGTGCTGCGGCCGAGGCACAGGCCAAGGCGCTCAACGCTCGCATCGACGAACAAGCCGCCGAGATTGCGCGCCTCAACGCTGGCCTCGCCGTCTATGAGGGCGCGCCAGAAGGCGCGGCCAACCGCCCGGCAGGGCAGGCCAGTCGCCTGGCCTCGAAGGCCAGGATCAGCGCGCTCCAGGCTCAGTTGACTCAGCAGACCGAGACCATCCAGAGACTGCGATCGGAGCTAGCCGCAAGCAACGAGCGTCTCGCGCGTCAAGCCGCACACTATATGGAAGAAATGCGTCGCCTGGGGGCCGGTACTGTACCGACCTCGATCGATCCGCGCCGTGGCCGCGACGCCCCTCGCCGCAGCCTTGCCGATCGTATCAGCCAGACGTCGCGGCCAGCAATTTCTGCTGCTGCTGTCGAAAACGCGGCGGAGAACTCGCACGAGAACTCGCAGACGTCATCGGCGCAGCGCGTCACCGAATACATCAAAGCGCTGCATGACGATCAGGCTCCCGCAGATGCACCAGACGTTTCCGCTCAGGTCGCGACCGGCGAAGCTTTGGCCGCGATCGCGGAAGCGGCAGTGGTCGGCGGGGCGCAATCGGCCGAAGCGCCCAAGCGCAAGCTGCGGCTGCTTGAGCGCATCTCGAGTGCTGGGAAGGGCTGAGCGGAAAGCTCCGTCAGCGCCGCGCGACCATCGCGGCGAGTTCCAGCATCATCCGCTCGGCCAACGTCGCTTCGAGCTGGCTCGCCAATCGCGCATCCCTCGCCGTGCGCGAAATTACCGCGATCGCCCGGTCGAGCCGCGCCGCATCCCACGCGCGGATTTGCGCCTCGATCAAGCCACGCGTTTTGAAGTGCAGGGGGGGTCTCATGCTGCGTGCTGCGTCGTCGAACGAGCGGCCCATTTCAATCGCTGCACGCAGCCTGTGCAACCGCTGGAAGTGCCGCAGTGTCATTACGATGATGCCTTGTGGACTTTCGCCAGACGCCACGGCGCGGTCGAGTTCCATGATCGCCTTGCGGCCATTGCCGCCGCTGGCCGCCATGAGCACCGCGTCGATTGCCATCTCCGAAGCATCGCCTACGACCGCCTCGACATCCTCGACCGTAATTTTCCCTGTCCCGTGCGCATAGAGCAGCAGCTTGTCGATCTCCGCCCGCGACAACGCGCGGTCGGCACCAAGCCGGCTCGCGAGCAGTTGCCGGGCCTCGGGCGCGATTTCCATCTTGGCTTCCGCCATGGCATCCTTGATCACGGAGTCGAGATCACGTGCCTCGTCCGGGTAGCAGGGTACTGCCAGGGCGATGCTGGAACCTTCGAACAGCTTGAGCATGGCGTCCTCGCGCCTCAGGCTGCCGGCTTCCACGACCAGCATGCCGGTCATGACGCCTGGCTCCAACAGGGGCTTCAGAAGCTGGGTATTGATCTTGCGCGATGTGCTCGTCCTGATGACGCGGGCACCGCCGAACATCGAAACGGTTCGCAGTTCGGTGTGCAGGCGATCGGCATCACCGTCGAGGTCGCTGTCCTCGATCCGCAGGATTTCGCCGGGCGGCTTCGAGCGCTGGGCGAGATTGTTCGCAGCCGACCGCGCGCGTTCGGAAACAAGTCCAGCGTCGTCGCCATAAAGCAGTACGGCAACGATGCGCGGCTCGAGTGATTTAAGGAACGAGGCGGCTTGCGCGCCTTTGACGGCAACCACAGCAAGTCCCTCGATTCGAAAGACGATTATGAAGATGCGCGCTCGGGAACCATAGCCCGTTCACTGCAATGGTCCAGCTCGGCAGATCAATCTAACCTGAACGGCGCGCCGATCAAGCGGCAGATCCGATCAGGCGGGCAGGCCGCCGAGGAAGCCTGCGAGCCGCGCGCTGAGATCCGTGGCGATCGACTTTGATGCCCGATCTTGCGCCTCGTCTGCGGCCCTCACGTTGGAGAACACGTTGGCGAAGCGCTCGGAGGTGGCGCGGCTCTGGCTGCTGCCGGACAGCAGAACCTTCTTGGTCTCGAGATCGATGAGTTGGAACCGAGCATCGATCTGGTAGATCATGCTGGCCGACGTGCCGTCGGTAAGCACCAGAGTGGTCTGCGCCGATTCCCTGACCGCGATTTCCATCCGGTACTTGGGCGTGGAAGGCGGCCGGCCGTTGTAGTCACCGCCATAGGCCTTGAACAGCAGCTCGTTACGAATGCGCTGGCCATTGCGCCCAGGGATCGGCGTGAACTCGACCTGAGCCATCTTGGCGTTGGCGTTGGCGCCGAGCGTGCCATAGAGCGGCCGGAACCCACTGCCGTCGGCGCAGCCTGCGACACCAGTCGCCAAACCAAGCCCGACCGCACGCAGCAACGAGCGGCGCGAAATGCCGTTGCCACTATGCCGCTTGCCGGCCGGATTGGACGCCTCAGACGACGACATTAACGATCCTCTGCGGGACGACGATCACCTTTCTGGCCGGCTTGCCTTCCATCGCCCGGATCACTGGCTCCAGCTTGAGCGCCGCAGCTTCGATCTCGGAGGTCGTGGCAGTCCGGGAAATCGTCAGTTCATCCCTTCGCTTGCCATTTACCTGTACGGCAACGGTGATCGTATCGTCAACGAGCAGAGCTGGATCTGCGTCCGGCCAAGGCTGTTCCGCAGCGAGAGTGTTGTATCCAAGCCTCTCCCAGCAGTCCTCGGCCAAGTGCGGCATCATCGGACAGATCATCTGGGTCAGCAGTTCCGCCGCCTCCCGGAGCGCCCATGCCATGCCGGGCTCGCCGGCTTTGGCGACCGCGGATTGCAATGCAGACGTGAACTCGTAGATCTGTGCGACGGCCACGTTGAACCGCAGCGCTTCGATCTGCGCCGCAACCTTGGCGAGCGCCTTGTGTCCCGCCCGGCGCAAGTCCAGCGCCGCAGGACCGAATTCACGAGGCTGTGCCGTGGATTTCGCCACCGCGACCTCGGCCACCTCGTTGATGATGCGCCACACCCTTTGGATGTGCCGGCCAGCACCTGTCACGCCAGCGTCGGTCCAGATCACGTCCCGTTCCGGCGGGCTGTCGGACAGCATGAACCAGCGGGCGCAGTCGGCGCCATGGCTCGAGATGATGTCGTCGGGGTCGACGAGATTGCTCTTCGACTTCGACATCTTCTCGATCGCGCCGATCACGACAGGAGCGCCGCCATCGACTTCGAAGCCCTTCCGGCCGCCCGCGCCGTCGTCTTCGAACCGGACGTCGCCCGGCAGCAGCCATTTGCCGGCCGCCGACTGGTAGGTTTCGTGCACGACCATGCCCTGCGTGAACAGGCCCGCGAACGGCTCCTTCACGCTGAGATGCCCCGTATCGACCATCGCTCGCGAGAAGAAGCGCGAGTAGAGCAGGTGCAGGATCGCGTGTTCGATGCCGCCGATATACTGGTCGACGGGCAGCCAGTACTTTGCTGCTGCCGCATCGACCGGAATGTTCTCCCGCGGCGAGCAGAACCGCGCGAAATACCATGAGCTGTCGACGAACGTATCCATCGTATCAGTCTCGCGCGTCGCGGGCTTGCCGCACTTCGGGCAGTTGACGTGCTTCCACGTCGGATGCCGGTTGAGCGGATTGCCCGGCATGTCGAATGTCACGTCCTCCGGCAGTTTGACGGGGAGGTCACTCACCGGCACCGGGACGACGCCGCAGCTGTCGCAGTGGACGACAGGGATCGGACAGCCCCAGTAGCGCTGCCGCGAGATGCCCCAGTCGCGCAGGCGATACATCACCTGGCGCTCGCCTTTGCCCAGCTTTTCCAGCCGCTTGGCAATTTCGGCCTTGGCTTCTTCGATCGACTTGCCGTCGAGGAATTGCGAGTTCGCGAGCCGGCCCGGCCCGTCGTAGGCCTCGCCCGCGAGCTTGAATGTCGCGGCATCCTTGTCCACAGGCACGACAACCGGAGTGATGGTCAGGCCGTACTTGGTCGCGAATTCGTAATCACGCTGGTCGTGCGCCGGGCAGCCGAAGATCGCGCCAGTGCCGTAGCCCATCAACACGAAGTTCGCCACGAACACCTTCAGCTTGCGGTCCGGGATCAGCGGATGCGTGGCGACGATCCCCGTGTCGAAGCCCTTCTTCTCGGCCTTTGCGAGATCCTCCTCCGACGTGCCGACGCGCGCGCACTCTTCAATGAACGCCTGCAGCTTGGGATCGGTCTTCGCCAGCTCCAGCGTCAATGGATGGCCGAGTGAAAGCGCACAGAAACTGCCGCCGAAGATCGTGTCGGCGCGCGTCGTGAACACTTCCAGCTCGGACCATTTCCCCTTGGGCAGTGCCGCACCTTCGAGCGCATAGCGCATCAGCAGCCCTTCCGAGCGGCCGATCCATTTGCCCTGCATCAGGCGCACCTTCTCCGGCCACCGCTCGAGCGTGTCGAGCGCAGACAGCAGTTCGTCCGCGTAGCGCGTGATGCGGAAGTACCAGACCGGCATCTCGCGCTGTTCGACCGCAGCGCCGGAGCGCCAGCCGCGGCCGTCGATCACCTGCTCGTTGGCGAGCACGGTCTGGTCCACCGGGTCCCAATTGACCTTGCCGACGCCGCGATACGCGAGGTCTTTGCCCAGCATATCCAGGAAGATCTTCTGCTGCTGGTGGTAGTATTCGACGTCGCAGGTCGCGATTTCGCGCGACCAGTCGAGTGACAGCCCCATGCTCTTGAGCTGGGCCTTCATTGCCGCGATGTTCTGGTAGGTCCACGCCGCCGGATGCGTCTTGCGCGCCATCGCGGCGTTCTCGGCCGGCATGCCGAACGCGTCCCAGCCCATCGGATGGAGCACGTTGAAGCCCCGCGTCCGCTTGTAGCGCGCGAACACGTCGCCCATCGTGTAGTTGCGCACGTGGCCCATGTGGATGCGCCCCGACGGATAGGGGAACATCTCGAGCACATAGCATTTTGGCCGTGTGTCGGTATTCGAGGCTTTGAAAATGCTGGCCTTTTCCCATGCCTGCTGCCATCGCCGCTCGGCCACGGGTGCATTGTAGCGTTCTATCGTCTTGGTCTCGGACATGGGCGTTTGCGACGTCTTGCTGTAGGTTTTGAAAGGTTCCTGGCGCTATTGGGCCCGGAAGCGCGGCGCGGTCAAGGCGGGCCCGCGCTGACATGACGATGGCATCGACATGATCGAGGCGATATGTCGATGAAAATCGATCTTGTCGGCATTTCGATCGTCGCAAACTGACAACCGGAAGGTTTTGATGGAGAATTCCCATCACGTCCCCCTCGAAGCCGTTCGCTCGCGCATCGACGTGGCGGCCCGCGAGGTCGGCCGCGATCCCGCCGGCGTCTCACTCGTCGCCGTCTCGAAGACCTTCGAGATGGCCGAGATCGTGCCTGTTATCGAGGCTGGCCAACGCGTGTTCGGAGAGAACCGCGTCCAGGAGGCGAAGTCAAAGTGGCCGGCTTTGCGTGAGCGCTTCGCGGGCATCGAGCTGCACCTGATCGGCCCATTGCAGTCCAATAAGGCTCGCGAGGCCGTTGCGCTGTTCGATTGCATCCATACGATCGACCGTCCGAAAATCGCCCGCGCAGTCGCCGAGGAAATGACCCGCCAGCAACGCCACCTCAAGCTGTTCATCGAAGTCAACACCGGCGAGGAGGCGCAGAAGGCGGGTGTAACCCCCGCCGAGCTGCCGGCCCTCGTCGCCCTCTGCCGCGACGAGCTGAGGATCGAGATCGCTGGCCTCATGTGCATTCCCCCGCACGAGGAGGAGCCGGCGGTCCATTTCGCACTTCTCGCAAAGCTCGCTCGCGAGCAAGGTCTGACCGCCCTGAGCATGGGCATGAGTGCCGACTTCGAAACCGCCATCCAGTTCGGCGCAACTCATGTGCGCGTCGGCAGTGCCATCTTCGGCTCTCGCGGCTGACCAACTGCCGCACGACCTGTCGTCGAAAACCGGTGCGCAATTGCAACTTGGTGCTACAAAGAAGCGCTAATTGTTGGCGCGCGCACGGTTTCTCACATGCGCAACGGGTGACAGGGTGACCAGGGTTGCCCTCCGAGTACCGGATTTGACGGATGGCGTTTCGAGACAAGCACCTGATCATCGGCGCTGGCCCAGTGGGGCTGGCGATGGCCAAGGCCATGAAGCAGCACGGCTTGCCCTACGACCAAGTCGATGCGGGGCCGGGCCTCGGTGGTAACTGGCGCCACGGCCTCTACGAAAACGTCCATATCGTCTCGTCGAAGCGCTCCACTGCCTTCGCCGACTATCCGATGCCCGCGCACTACCCGGATTTCCCCAGTGCCACACAATTGCTGGCTTATCTGGAAAGCTACGCTCGCGTTCACGGCCTGGATGCCGCGATCGAACCTGGCCGCACCGTGACGGCCGTCCGCCCGCTCGTCGATGACACCTGGAATGTCGTTCT
>CANJPN010000243.1 GCA_947475855.1 Bradyrhizobiaceae bacterium | reverse complement strand
TCGGTGAGCTTGACTTGATAGCCGCGCTTCTCGGCCCAACGCATATACATGCGCAAGAGCATCTGCGCCCAGTCCTGGCTCTCGGTGCCGCCGGCGCCGGCGTGAACTTCGAGCCAGGCATCGTTGGCGTCGGCCTCGCCGGACAGCAACGCCTCGACTTCGCGCTTGGCGACTGTGCCGCTCAACGTGCGCAGCATTGCCTCGCCTTCGGCGATGGTGGCGTCGTCCTTTTCGGATTCGCCGAGTTCGACGAGGGTGACGGCGTCCTCCAGTTCGGTCGAGAGCTGCTTGTAGATGCCGATCTGCTTTTCGAGCTGCTGGCGCGCGCGCATGACACGCTGCGCGTTGGCCGCGTTCGACCATAAGGCGGGGTCTTCGGCTTTGTTATTCAGCTCGGCCAGTCGTTCCTCGGCAGTATCCCAGTCAAAGATGCCTCCGTAAAAGCGTCAGCGACTGCGTGATGGTATCGACCAGTTTTTGGGCCTCTGCGCGCATGGGCGGCTCCGTTGATTCGATGGAAATAGTTTGGTGCGGATATAGGTGTTCGCGCCGCGTCTGTAAACGCGAGGGCGTCGCAGGTGGTGTAGGGCAGGCAAGCACAGCGAGCCTACCCGCGGCGTGCGGCGGAGTGCGGGGGCGGGTTGCGCGGCAGAGCCGCTGACCCGCCCTACAGGTACTCCGTCACCACGTTCCGAATATGCCGGGCTGGGGGCGTGGGGCCGGGCGCGCAGCATAGGGATCTGGCGCACGGCGCTGGGCGCCGCGGTCGCCATCGAAAGATGCCTGTTCGAAGCCCAGGAACGACGAGCCGTCGTCGGGCTCCTCACCAGGCTTGAAGTATTCCGGGATCGCATCGGAATCGCCGCGGTTGGCGCGGAGGCCGGTTGTCTTGTTGACCCACACTTGCTTCAGGCCCGGTGGCGTGCGGAATGGCACGGGCTTTTTGTCACCCAGGGCCATCTTCATGAAGTTGCCGAATATCGGTGCGGCGATCTGGCCGCCTGTGGTCGATTTACCCATCGGCTTCGGGTTGTCGTAGCCGACATAGATGCCGACGACGAGGTCGGGCGTATAGCCTACGAACCAGACGTCTTTACTGTCGTTCGTCGTGCCGGTCTTGCCGGCTACGGGTGTGTTGGGCAGGTACTTATTGATGATCGTGCCCGTGCCGCGGTTGACGGCGCCTTCGAGCATCGAGGTCATCTGGTAGGCGGTGTGCGGGTCGAGTATCTGGCGGCGATCGTCTGCGATCTCGGGTTCCGCCTGGTCCTTCCAGCTGTCCGCCTTGCAGTTGTCGCAACGGCTCTGGTCGTGACGCCAGACCGTGCGACCCCAACGGTCCTGGATGCGATCGATGAGGGTGGCACGCACCTGTTTGCCGCCGTTGGCGAACGCTGCGTAGGCCGTTACCATTCTAACCACTGTGGTCTCGCCGGCGCCCAGCACCATGGCAGGCAACGGGGGGAGGTCCTCGTATGCGCCGAAGCGCTTGGAATACTCGACGATAACCGGCATGCCGAGATCCTGACCCAGGCGTGCTGTCATCATGTTGCGCGATTTTTCGATACCGGTGCGTAGCGTGGCAGGTCCGGAGCCCTGGCCGCCACCATAGTTCTCCGGCTTCCAAGTCTGGCCCGGCCGGGATTCGATTTCGATGGCTTCATCGAGCACGATGGACGTCGGCTTGTAGCCATTGTCGAGTGCGGTTGCGTAGACGAGCGGCTTGTATGAAGAGCCGGGTTGACGCTTGGCCTGCAAGGCACGGTCGAACTGGCTGATCTCGTAAGAGAACCCACCCGCGACCGCGAGTATCCGGCCGGTATGCGGGTCCATGGCCAGCAGGCCACCGCCGACATCGGGGATCTGCATCAAAGACCAAGGGCCTGTCGGGTTTTCGGAATCCTTAGGTGCGACCCAGATCACGTCACCCATGTTCACGACGTCGCCGGGTTGCGCCGGCGCGCGCCCCTTGCCGCCTTCGGTCGATGTGAACTTGCCGGCCCACCTCATTTCCTCGAAGCCAACGCGGACTGCCTCCCGGTCCTTGGGGAGCTGACCGCCGGGTTGAGGGCTGGGGCGAAGTCCGACGAGAATGTTGCCCTTCGTCACCTCGAGCACGACGCCGAGGCGCCACGGTGCAACGTCGGTCGCAACATCGATCTGGGCGAGGCGAACGCCCCAGTCGCCGCTCACGTCGATCCTCTGGACGGCGCCGCGCCAACCGCGGCTGCGATCGAAATCGACAAGCCCCTGGTGGAGCGCCTTGTGGGCGAATTGCTGCAGTTTCGGATCGAGGGTCGTGCGAACCGACAGACCGCCACCGTAGAGCTTATCCTCGCCGTACTGGGCGAGCAGCGTGCGCCGGACGTCCTCGGCGAAAAACTCGGAGGCAAAAACGTGGGCGCCGAAGTTGCGGATGTTGACCGTCAGCGGCTTGGCCTTGGCGGCCTCTGCGTCAGCGCGCGTGATGTAGCCGTTGCCGGCCATCTCATCGATGATCCAATTGCGGCGTGTGGTGGCTTCCTTGGTACGGCGGAAGGGATGGTAGAAGCTCGGTGCCTTGGGAAGGGCCGCCAGGTAGGCAGCTTCCTCGATCGTCAGATCCTTCAATTCCTTGCTGAAATAGGTCAGGCCGGCGGCGGCGACGCCGTACGCGCCGATGCCGAGAAAGATCTCGTTGAGGTAGAGTTCGAGGATCTTGTCCTTGGGGAAGGCTCGTTCGATGCGGGTCGAAAGGATTGCTTCGCGGATCTTTCGGTCGAAGGTGCGCTCACTCGACAGCAGCATGTTCTTGGCGACCTGCTGCGTGATGGTCGAAGCGCCCTGAATGCTGCCTCGTCCGGTGAGCTTGGCTTCGGCGAACTTCATGGCTGCGCGGCCGATGCCGATGAAGTCCAGGCCATTATGCTCATAGAAGCGTTTGTCTTCGGCCGAAACGAAGGCTGCCGTCACCAGTTTCGGCACCGTGTTGATCGGAACGAAGATGCGGCGCTCGCGCGCGTATTCCTTGATCATCGAACCGTCATGCGCGTGAATGCGCGTCATCACCGGCGGCTCGTACTCGGCGAGGCGCTCGTAGCTCGGGAGGTCTTTGGAAGCCTGCCAAAGGAAGTAGCCGACGGCTGCTGCGCCGACCAAGAATAGGGCGACGCCCGCGGCGAACGCAAAGCCGAGAAGCCCGAGGATTGCGCTACGGCGGCGCTTTCGCTTCAGCTTGGGTTGGGCCGGCGGCAGTATGGGCGATCGCATTCTCATCTCGTTGGACTATCTGGCCTGATATCGGCCGACGGCTTGATACCGGGCCCGGACTGCAACGCATGCGGCATGACATGCCGAATGACGGCGCCAAACTCTTCCGCCACCATACCATACAATGTGGCGACACGTCGCCCGTGGATTGCCGCTTTCCCAGAAAGATCAAGCTTCAGGCCAAGAAAGTTCAGGGATCTGGGCCCAAACGCAATCTACGTAAGTGATGCATAGCGGATTGGGGGCCGCGTCCGGCATCCCTCCAAATTGTAAAACTGATTCGCCACCAGAGAGTTAGCGAAGTCGTGATCGGGCAAGCCGAGCATTGCGATGGGGACGGCGTCATGACGGCCGTTCAACGATTGGCCCGCGCTTCGCGGTTGGCGAAGAAAGTCGTGATTGAAGCAGCGATTGCCGTCGCCAGCTGGCGTTGTCCATCGGGCTTTCCAAGGCGAGCCAGATCCTCGGGGTTGCTCATGTACCCGAGTTCGATCAGAACAGCGGGAACTTCGTCTTGTTTCAAGACCTTGAAGGCTGCTGACCGTTGCGGGTCCTTGGCCAGGGGAACCCGCCCGCGCATCGATGACAGCAGCAAGTTGCGGAAACTTGTCGAGTAGTTGGCCGTTTCCCGTTGGACAAGGTCGAGCAAGATGCTGCGCACCTGGTCTTCGGCGGAAGCGGGGACGGCGGCGAGGCCGGCGGCGATATCGGCGGCGTTTTCCTTCTCAGCGACGCGGCGGGCTTTATCGTCCGAGGCGCGTTCGGACAGAATATAGACTGTCGCCCCTCTGATCGCGCCGGCGAGGTCCTTTTCGGCGAGGCTGTCGGCGTGGATCGATACGAACAGGTCTGCCTGGTATTGGCGAGAGAGCTGAACTCGTTGATCCAGCGAGACGAAATTGTCGAATTCGCGAGTGAGGAAGACATCCAACCGGCGGCCCGCAAGAAGGAGCGTGCGGACCTCCTTTGCGACTGCCAGGGTGACGCTCTTTTCGTTGAGGCCGCCTGCTCCCACGGTGCCGGGATCGATGCCGCCATGGCCGGGGTCGATGAGGACGACGGGACGTTGCTTGGGCTGGGGCGGCGTGGAGGCTGTCCCGGGGGGCGTCAGGCTGGGCGAAATCGACGCTTGTGCGGCTGCTTGTGCTGCTGGGCCCTCCTCGTGGCGGCCGGTGCGGAGTTGCTGCTGTGGTGGCGTGGCGGTGGGCTCCGAAGTGCCGCGCAAGGCCCGGAAGTCGGCGGCAGCGACGCGTACGATATCGAAACTCAGAATGCCCGGCTGATTGCCGTTTGGCGCAGTGAACGTGGCGTTCTGGATCGTGGCGGGGGCTGTCAAATCGATGACGACCCTCGATCGTCCAGTGTCGAATTGGCCATAGCGGAAATCTTTGACGAGGCCGGCAACGGAATTGGCGCCGTAAGCCGGCAGATGGAACTCGAGTTCGGGAATGTCGATGATGGCGCGATAGGGGGCGTCCAGGATGAAGGTGTTGGCGGTTATCGGCCGGTTCACATCCAGGCTTACCCTGGTGCGAGTTGCGTCTCCACTTATCCGTATCGCGGTGGCGCGGGGTTTGGCGGAAGCGGTCGGGTGATGTTTGATCTGGGCGGACCAGCCGCCAGAGGACGGTGGTCGCGCCGGCTGCGCGACTTGGGCTAGGCTCGGGAGTGCCAGGGTGGTCGTGACGGCTAAAACCGCGCCGCAACTCAATAACTTGAACGCACGGCGGCAAGCCGGCCAACTGTGCCGCGCGAGACGGCAAGAACATGTTGCCGACGCAGTGACTGCGCTTTCCGCTTCGGCCAGCACCATAGAAGCCTATATCCTCCGCATCCGTATCATAGAGCCGTCGGCATCGTGGAAGCTGTCTGTAGCAGGCAGCCGGAGCAGGCAGCCGGGATTTTGCCCCTTCCCCACTCGTCGTTGCTAGCGGGCGCGGCAGGGGGCGCAGCCTACAATAGGGCGGAATCTCAGGGAATGTTAACGAGTTATTTGCCAAAGCGCAGTGAAACTCAGGTGGCGTCGCCTGAACGACACGGCAAGTGAACTTAAGCAAGTCGCACTTGCCTCAGGAAGGGAGACCACGTACATTCATATTGCTTCGAGTGCACAAGCGCTTCGGGACGTACTGGTGGGTTTGGCTGAGGGGCGGCAGGCGGTTTATCCGTGGCCGCGACAGTCCTGGCCGGTCGTTACGGAGCATTGAGAACGTCGAAGCGAACGATGGCGCACCGACCTGTTCTCGAGCTGGTGCAACTCGTACCTCGTCACTCGTTATGTCGAGATATGGCGGGAGTTGCCTGGCGCAATCAGAGGCGTTGCACGTTGTGATGCGACCTCGTCCACGAACCGAAAGCGGTTCTTCTCCTGTTGGAGAAGTCCGTTGCGGGGCACGGAAGGGCGCAGTGTTCTTCTTGCTGATGTAGTTGCTGCTGAATTGGCCCGCTGCCCGGGCTTTCCCGTGACTGAACAACGGTCTAGCGCCGTCACAAGTCACCAAATCGAGCTACGAGACGATGCCGAACGTCACGGACGCAAAGCTGGTGGATCGGAGGGCTCGCTGCCTTCCAGGCCAGCGCGCGCGCGACGTTTCATTCAGGCATCTGCCTCGGTCAGCTTCTCCTTTCGAAACTTACTTCAACCCTGAAAGGCGCCCACGCGCGTCATCGGGCATCGACCGACCGCCACCACCAGATGATCTGGCTTCGGCGATCCCCCGGCGCAGGCGCCAGGATCCCACACAATGTCAAACCAGAATTCCAATCCGCCGCGGAATGTGTCTGCCAACAACAAGATGCTGATCGATGCCACTCACCCGGAGGAAACCCGGGTGGTGGTGCAACGGAATGGACGTGTCGAGGAGTTCGACTTCGAATCTGCTGCCCGCAAGCTTCTGCGCGGCAATATCTATCTGGCAAAGGTAACGCGCGTCGAGCCGTCGCTCCAGGCCGCATTCGTCGACTATGGCGGAAATCGTCACGGCTTCCTGGCCTTCAACGAAATCCATCCCGACTACTATCAGATTCCCGTTGCAGACAGGCGCGCCCTCATCGAAGCGGAAACGGCGGCCGAGGCCGAAGAGGAAGAGGCTGCCGACCGTGCTGCGGAGGCCGCCGCGCGCCGCTCGAGGCGTCGCGGAGGGCCGCGGCCCAGACCTCTCGACGAGGCTGAGGACGGTGCTGTCGATGTATCATCGATGTTGCCGCCGGAGGAAATCGACGAGGCTGGCGATGCGAACGGTTCGCACGACGGTTCGGACGATCACGCTCACAGATCGCACGAAGGGTCGCAAGACGATGATCGGTCTCGCGAGATGGCCGAGCGGATCGAGCGCGATCCTGTCGTCCGCGATGAGGTTGTCGACACGCGCGGCGAGCGGGAGGCTCATGCTTCCGAGCCCCCAGCGCAGCATCACGACGATCATGCGCCACAGCATGCGCATGATCATGATCATCACGCCCACGATCACCGGGACGATCATCATCAGGACGAGCCGCGCCGGGAGGCACGCGACGATGCCGGTGAAGCCGGTGGCGGTGAAGGCCGGGTCGAGACAGTAGACGCTGGCAATGGCGCTGAAGCGGAACAGATCGAAACGGTCTCGGTCAACGAGGACGTTCTCGAG
This sequence comes from Bradyrhizobiaceae bacterium, assembly GCA_947475855.1. GTDB lineage: Bacteria > Pseudomonadota > Alphaproteobacteria > Rhizobiales > Hyphomicrobiaceae > CAMDPA01. The sequence goes on along the minus strand of CANJPN010000243.1, from coordinate 1,751 downwards.
GAGGTGCCCGTGCGGCCTCGCCGCCGGCTACGTTCCTATAAGATCCAGGAAGTCACCAAGCGCCGCCAGGTGCTTCTGGTCCAGGTCGTCAAAGAAGAGCGGGGTACCAAGGGCGCCGCACTGACCACCTATCTGTCGCTAGCCGGCCGCTACACCGTCTTGATGCCGAACACGGCTCGGGGCGGCGGTATCTCGCGCAAGATCAACAACCCGCAGGACCGGAAGCGGCTGAAAGCTATCGCGGCCGAACTCGATGTGCCGGAAGGCATGGGGCTGATCATTCGCACGGCGGGTGCGGCGCGCACGAAACAGGAGATCAAGCGCGACTACGAGTATCTGCTGCGGTTGTGGGAGAGCGTTCGAGAGCTGGCGCTCGGCTCGAACGCGCCGGCACTCGTGTACGAGGAAGGTAATCTGATCAAGCGATCGATCCGCGATCTTTACGGCAAGGAGGTCGAGGAAATCGTGGTTGCCGGCGCGGAGGCGTTCCGCGAAGCGCGTGACTTCATGCGCATGCTGATGCCGAGCCACGCCAAGAACGTGCACTATTACGAGGAGCCGGAGCCGCTATTCACGCGGTTCGGCATGGAGCGGCAGCTGAACGCGATGTTCAGCCCCTACGTGCATCTGCGTTCCGGCGGCTATCTGGTGATCAACCAGACTGAAGCGCTGGTTGCGATCGACATCAACTCCGGCAAGTCGACACGGGAGTTCTCGATCGAGGAGACTGCGCTGTCCACAAACCTCGAGGCGGCGGATGAGATTGCGCGCCAGCTCAAGCTGCGCGACCTCGCCGGCCTGGTTGTGATCGATTTCATCGACATGGAAGAGAAGCGCAACAACCGTTCCGTGGAGCGGCGTTTGAAGGATGCGCTTCGCCACGACCGTGCGCGGATCCAACTCGGCCGGATCTCGCATTTCGGTCTTTTGGAAATGTCGCGCCAACGCATGCGGACGGGCGTGCTCGAAGGATCGACAACCCAGTGCCCGCATTGTCAGGGCACTGGCATAATCCGGTCCACCGAGTCGGTTGCACTTGCCGTGCTGCGGGGTCTGGAAGACGCGCTGATGAACGCGCCGCCAGCGTCACTCATTGCGACAACGACTTCGACTGTCGCGCTCTATATTCTCAATCACAAGCGATCGTTCATCGTCGAGATGGAAGGCCGCCACGGCATTACGATCCAGATCATCGCCAGCGAGAAGGTTCAAGGGGCCAACTTCACGGTCGAGCGTCAGGCTCGCCGGGAGGAACCGCTTCGGCGCACCGATCGTACGGCCGTCAACATGGATTGGGGCTTCGAAGACGAGGAGCAGGAAGCGGACGCTGAGGCTGGCGACGAGGTCGAAGTTGCCGCATCCGCACCGGTGCGTGAACGTGGTGGTGAGCGTGGCGGTGGCCAGGGCGAGGGACAGAACGGCGATGGCCGTCGTCGCCGCCGTCGCCGTCGCGGGCGCCGCGGCGATCGCGAGGGTGAGGGTGATCAGCGCCACGCGCGTGGCGAGAACGGCGGCGAGCGGTCGGATGCTTCCCACGCGCCGCGCGTGGGTGATGGCAGGTCGTCCATTGCCGGTGACGAAGTCGAGGAAGTCGAGGACGCTGGTGAAGGCCGTGGCTACCAGGATGATGACGCCGAGCACGATACGGATCGGGTCGTCGAAGCGGGCATGGATGCGCCGGACGCGGATGGCGACGACGAAGATGCCGGAGCGCCGGGCGAGGCGGGTGACGGGCAGCAGGGCGAGCGGCG
>CANJPN010000242.1 GCA_947475855.1 Bradyrhizobiaceae bacterium | reverse complement strand
TGGGCCGGTCGAAAACATCGCCTGCCACAAGCACCAGTCTCGCGCCGCCTTCGCGAGCGGCGTTCGCAAGCCGGTTGCACGCCTTCAGACGGGCGTGTCGCAAGATCCCAGCCACCCCTTCGTCGAGCCGTCCGAACGGCTTGCCGATATGCCAGTCGCTGGTATGGAGGATGCTGAGCGTCATGCCTGCACAATCGAATCCTTGGAGCTGATTCCCAGCATATGTTCTATTTTTGTTCTCCGCAATATCATCCTCCGAGTTGTACACAAACGCTTGCAGAGAAAAGCCTCGGCATCGTGGCATGCGAGTGCCGAAAAGAAGCAAAGGAGAGACAAAAAATCAAATTGTAACAAGGCGTTGAATTAACCGCGCGAGCCAAAAATCAGGTGACTACGGATTGTCAGATGATACCGCCCGGGTGAAGAACGACGACCTCCATGTCGAAGTCCAATTCCAAGAGCGGGAGAACGTCTGAATGAACGTCATAAAGACCCTTGTTGCAGCTCTGGCAGTCGCCGGCATCGCCTCGACCATCCAGACCGGCGCCGCCGAAGCCAAGGGCTGCGTGAGCTGCAAGGCTCCGATCTCGAAAACCAACGTCAAGACCGTGACCAAGACCCGCACCGTCGAGCAGGTCCGCAACGTCACCCGCGTCAACAACGTCACCAAGAACCGCTACGTGAAGAACGTCACGCGCGTCGTGACCCGGACGGTGATCGTTCCGGTGACCCGCGTGAACACCATCACGCGCGTGCACAACCGCACGTTCGTCATCAATGCCACGCAGAACGTCAGCCGCACCGAGCGTCAATCCGGCCGCACTGTCGCCGGCTGGTCGCGCACCGAGACCGTGAACCACCGCCCCGTCACCGTTCGCCAGTGCGGCTGCGGTAACTGAAGTCCACGCGATCCCAACCCGCGCGAAAGACAAGCAACCCGATCGGCCCTGCCGGTCGGGTTTTCGCATCCCGCCACCTCAGCTCCGGTAGTCGGCGTTGATGCTGACATAGTCGTGGGTGAGATCGCACGTCCACACCGTCGCGACACCGCCGCCGATCCCGACATCGCAGCGGATCACGATCTCGCCCGCCTTCATGTATCCGGCCACGGTCTTCTCGACGTATCCGGGCGCGCGCTCTCCATCGACCGCGACCAGATGCGGCCCGAACCAGATGGCGAGCTTGTCGCGATCCGCCGCCTCGCCCGACTTGCCGACGGCCATGACGACGCGCCCCCAATTCGGATCTTCCCCTGCGATCGCCGTCTTCAGGATCGGCGAATTGGCGATCGACATGGCGATGCGATGCGCCGCGCGGTCGTTCTCTGCACCGTAGACCTGCACCGTCACGAACTTGGTCAGCCCCTCGCCGTCCTTCACGACCTGCAACGCGAGATCCTTGATCACGCCCTCGAGCGCACCCGCGAACGCACCGCAGTTCGGGTCCGACATATCGCGGATTTCAGGCGCTTTCCGCTTCGTGGACGTCCCCGTCGCGAACACGATCAGCGTATCGGACGTCGACGTATCACTGTCGACGGTGATGCAGTTGAAGGTACGCCCGGCGATCGCAGAGACGAGCCGCTGCAGCACAGGCTGCGCGATCGCCGCGTCGGTGAATACGAAGCCGAGCGTCGTCGCCATGTCGGGCGCGATCATGCCCGCGCCCTTGCAGAACCCACCGATCGTGACTTCCACGCCGCCGATCTCGACCTTCGCGAGCGCGAGCTTCGGGTAGGTGTCCGTGGTCATGATGGCGCGGGCCGCCGCCTCCCACGCCTCGCCCTTCACGGACTTGGCAAGCGCCGGCATTGCGTCAGCGATCCGGCTGCCCTCCATCGGCTCGCCTATCACCCCGGTCGAGGCCACATAGATCTCGCCCGCTTCGCAGCCGAGCGTCTTGGCCGTCTGCGCAACCGTCACGTCCACCGCCTCGACGCCCTTCTTGCCGGTGAAGGCGTTGGCGTTGCCCGAGTTGACCACCAGCGCCCGCGCGCGGCCGTGCTTGAACTGCTCGCGGCACCAGAGCACCGGCGCAGAGCACGTCTTCGACGTCGTCGTCACCCCGGCGGCCACCGTCCCCGGCACCATCAGAGCGAGCATCAGGTCGGTGCGCCCCTTGTAGCGGACGTTCGCCTCGGCGGTACCGAACTGCACGCCATCGATGACTGGCAACTTGGGCAGGCTCTTCGGCGCGAATGGCGACGGCTTCATGGTAGTGGCCATGGGCGGATCCTCGGCTGGGCTTTCGCTTCGCGCTACCCTTGAATGCGGGCTGACGCAAGGGCCAAGCTGCCTGGATAGCCAAATTGCGCAGCACACAGCTTGGCTGAACAACTCGAAGAACCGGCCGATCCATGCACCACGAACGAGGGGGAGCGGGGTAACGATCAGCCGCCTTGGTTTAGTAAGTGTGGCAGCGGACCGCTGCCCCGCGCAGGATTTTTGGGCCTACCCGCTGCGATTAAGCGGTTCTCGCTCCACGAGTTACACGTGGCAGGAGCGTCGCGCCGGAGGCGCGCTTCTTCCAGAGAGATTTGGCCTCACGCTGACGGCTGCGTAGCCGAGGGCGCGACCTGCATCCCGTTCCGCACGGATAGCGACGCCTCGCAAGCGCACCCCCTCGATGAACCAGGACGCGGTCATCGTAATCGCCACCCCCGGCAGCGGGGATAAACTTCGGCCGCATCGCTGCTTGCCTCGCAGACTGAAGCCCGCGGCGCCGCCACCAGAACCGGCATCAGCGGATGCCGTTAAATCGGACAGACCAAACCACCGCCAGCAGCTCGGCTTATCCCCTGAAATCCGCCGAACCACGCCTGCTTGCTGCGGGCCGATAACTGCCATACTGAGACACAGTAGATCAGACCTCATGTGCTTTCCGTGCACATCAAGTCGGCGGTCCTGGCGTCAAAAATTGCTGCAGCGTAACAATGGTGCTGTTGGGTCCCAACGTCTGCCGACGTCGGAAAAACGTCCATGCACCAAGTCGCAAAATTCGCTGTATGATTTGGCACAGGGTCGTTGAATGCATCTTTTCGGGCGCATCCCCGATCAAAAGTGTGCGAGTCTAGCCGCCATCGGCTCCAGCCACGCAAGTTGGCCAAGTTGACTCAGCTGAAGCAATCACTCTCGGGCGGCTTTCGGCACAGCATCGAAAGTGCGCCATCGATGGCCGGCGAACTTCGGCGCACGCCATCGAAGCGGATTTGAAAGACGAGCCCGCCCATTGCCGGCTGCCGTTTCATGAGATGCTGTACCGGGCCCGCATCCGAACTGCAGAGTTCTTCCAGGCTTGTGCAGGAAGCGCTCAAGTTTGCAACGTACGGCGGCGCCCTCATCGCAGCGCGCAGAGCATCCGCAATCGTCGTCCGGCACTGCGAGAGGGTAGCAAAGCGGCTCGCGCGAATGGCCACCGTCTCGCAAGCACTCCCGTCCGAGGCGCACAGCATGAATGCCATGGCAAAACCCAGCGACGACATAGGCGTCCTCCCGATCGATACATCGTTGCCCGACTTGCACAAGTTCACGGCACAGGATCGTAGCGCGGTTGCCAACTTCGGCATCATCCGAAGGAATGATGACAGACAAGGTCCAAGAAATAGGATTTTCCATCGAGGCGATCAGCAATCGAGGCCCGGCCGATCGTGCGGAAGAGACGTTCGTCGTCGACCCTTTGATTGGGCGCATATCGCGCGACTTTACTATGATTGCAGGTCCCAATCTGGAGGATGGAGAGGCAGCGACTGTGCCGGACTTCGTGCTCAAGGCGACCAAGCAGCTCGCTGTCAGATGACCCGCTGGCCCGGGGGGTTACAGTTGCGCAGCCGACGATTGCGCTGGCGCCAGGGCGCTGACTGCAAGCCTCATGAGATCCGATTGGCCATTGGTGCCGGTCTTCGCGAACAATCGTGAGAGGTGCGTTTTCACCGTTGGCTCGGTCACGCCGAGCGCGTCGCACGCTTCAGCAACAGACATTCCCTGCACGAGCATCATGAGCACCCGACATTCGGCTGGCGTGATGTCGTAGCGCTTCACGAACAGCTCACCTGGAAATCCAGACGTATCGCCCAGTTCCCGAACGAAGACGGCAGCCTTTGCCGAATATGGCGCGGCAAGATCACCGCGCAGTCCAGCATCAAGTGGCAGGACCCATGCCGCGAGATCGCCGCCTCTCGCTGAAGCAATGGGTACGCCGAGGCCCGATCTCGGCATCTGAGTCGCAATGCCGCTGGTCGCGGTCTTGATCGCCTGCCGCAGCTCTGCCGCCGCCTTCGGATCGCGAGCGGAAACGTGATCCCCGTCACGTCGCAGGGCGGCACGAGCGTCGAGATAGTCAAGACCTGCGCGGTTGGCGTGCACCAAGCGGGCTTCCGCGTCGACCAGGATGATGCCGACGGCTAGCAAATCCAGTGTCGCCGACAACATATCCTGATGCAGACCTCTGGAATCCAACAGGTCGGCTATGGTCACCGCGCGCCGTACGTGAGGTGATATTTGCCGAATGGCAGCTAAGTCCAGTTCTTGGAATTCACCACGCTCCCACGGGCCGAAGATCGCCAAGATTCCATAGCGGTTTTTCAATTTGAGCAGGTGCGAGCCGATAGCGTCTCCCCATCCGAGTGGCCGCAGAAACTCGCGCGCATAGCGGGAGGCGAAGTAAGCCTCGCTGCCGGTATATCGCGCCGCCGAGATCGGCTCATCGATCTCGCAGTACCACCCGCTCGTCATGACGGGATTCAGCGCCGCGTAGCGCTCATTGTAGAGGTCGATCGACTCTCCCGGCACGCCCCAACTCGTCGAGAACCGCCCGAGCTTGTGCATTGGGTCCTGCACGGAAATCGAGGCATTGATGCCACCAACGAGACCGGCCACGCGCTCGAGAACAGGCGGCCAGCCCTGAGGATCCAAGGCGCAATCGTAGATCGCGCCGACGAGATCGAGCAATTGGGCTTGAGCAGCCATGTCCGCCTCGCGCAATAAAATGAACGACGTTCCAGAATGTGAGAAAGCTAACTCATACCCCTAGCCCCTGTATACGCGTCATCCGATCGGATGACTCGGCCGAGGCTTCACTCCTCCGCCTGGATGACGCCAGCCCCATCGAATTCTGGGAGTTTCCTCGGTAGTTCGGCGAATTGCTTCTCGCCGGATCATCAAAACGAGGAGCACGTGTAATGACGGACCACCCTCGCTTCATCCCTTTCAAAGGGAAGCCAGACAAAGCCCACCTCAACTATCACGGCGGTGTATTCGTCGAATGGGTGCTGCAGCAGACGGACGCGGTGATCGCAGCACGCCATCGAAGCAAGGCGCTGAGCGGTGAGGACCCATCGATGGCAGTTCCCGCTCGCGATGCCAAGGCACGTGCAGTTGTCAATGTTGACTTGGCCCTAGCGACATTCGGCGTCGCAATCGTGCTGCCACTCCTCCTGGCCTGATCTGTCTTCGTCCGAGTTGAATTGGAGAACGTCATGATCAAGCTTGCGCTCGTGGTTATCGGAATCGGGAGCATGATTGTCGCCGCCATAGACCTCAATTCGGACTTCAAGTCCGTTAGTTTACAAGCCCACCCGGCATCGCTGGAAACCGACGCTGAGGCAAAAATTAAACCCGTTGTCATGACGCGCAGTGCGCCGCACGGTCTACCCCAGGAAAATTGGCCACTCCACTGAGCGGTGGAGACGGGGGGCAGACGCCATCGGCCGCCGGGCACACCGATTATGACATCAACGAGAACGGCAGCGATATCGGGGGTTAAGGCGAAGCTGCTGCTAATGCTGATCGCGACCGGAGTTCGACATTGTTGCGGTGCACAAGGTCATCGCCTCATTGTAGGGCAGTATTACAACACCGGTGTCGAGCACCGGCACTTCGTCGGCTCCAGCTCCCCTACTGCCCCACGCGGCTGCACCGCTGCGACGGCAGCCCCCTCGGCTCCGAACATGGAAGGCAAAGCCGACCAATCATCTCCAACTCGCCACCTCCCCCTTCAATGTTTTCCTGAAACAGACTTCCCGCCCTTGAACGGGCACTTGCGCACTATCATCTCGGGGGGCTGTCCAGAGCCATGCCGGTGGGTTGCCGGCGGCGAGGCGGCTGCACGACTGCGCTGAGGGAGACGGGGATGAGCCAAGCCAACATGGGACAGGCCAATACAGGACAGGCCGGCAACTTCATGTCCGCGACCGGCGACAGCGCGCTCGGCGAGACGATAACGCTAACGCAAGCCAAGAAGCTGATCCAGTGCATGGCAGCCGAGCAGAGCTTCCTGCTGCTCTCCCCGCCAGGCGTCGGCAAATCCGAGATGGTGGTCCAGGCCGCCGCCGAAGCCGGCCTGCCCTGCCGCTCGCTGCTGGGCACCCAGATCGCGCCCGAGGACGTCAGCGGTATTCCCCGCATCGTCGGCGAGCGCTCTGTTTTCTGTCCGCCGCGCATCCTGCTGCCCGAGCGTCCCGAACCGTTCTGTCTGTTCCTCGACGAGCTTCCCGCCTGCGCGCCCGACGTGCAGAAGGCGCTCTATTCGCTGCTCCTCGAACGGCGTCTCGGCGAGCACGCGCTGCCGAAGGGCACCTGGGTCGTCGCCGCCGGCAACCGCGTACAGGATCGAGCGCTCGTCCGCTCGATGTCCTCCGCGCTCGTCAACCGCGTCACGATCCTCAACTTGCGCGTCGAGACGCACGAGTGGCTGACCTGGGCCAAGGCAAACGGCGTACGCAACGACGTGACGAGCTTCATCGGCTACATGCCGGACGCGCTGATGCGCCCGGTCCCCGCCGAACCGCAGCCCTTCTCGACGCCGCGCGCATGGACGCTGCTCTCGCGTGCACTCGACATGGCCGAGGCGAGCGGCATGCTCAACCGCGAGATCCGCCGCGCGCTGGCTTTCGGACGCATCTCGCCGGAGGACGCCGCGGTGTTCTGCGCGCTGGCCGAGGAAGCGATCGAGAAGATGCATCCGCTCGCCCACTATGTCCGCCACCCCGAGGCGCTCCCCAAAGGCGACGCCGCGCGCTGGTTCGTGCTCAACGCCATGCGGCAGAACATCCGCGAAGGCACGTTGGCCGGTCTCACGCCGCGCCTCGTCAATCGCTTCCTCAAGAGCCTGTCGACCGAACAGCAACTCACCCTCGTCGGCGATCTCGTGCCGCAATGGAGCGCGCTCGGCGCCGATCCCGCGATGCTCGATCTCCTGAAGCAGGTGACGAAACTGTAGGGTGCGGTAGCACGATCGCGCGTACCGCACCGATTGTGACACGAGACGGTGCGGTACGCTTCGCTACCGCACCCTACGAGGTTCAGGCAATGTCGCGCAAACAAGGCAAGTCACCTCGCGTCATGGGGTCAGCCCCCACGGGTCTGACCCCGATCGTATCGCTGACACCGCACGCAGGCCACGCGCAGGACGACCTCCTGCAACTGAAGCGCATCGAGCGCGGCCTCAAGCTCTTGACCGTGCCGATGCCGTATCTCGCCGGCCTCGCCGCCGCATTGCGCTTCTCCCTCGACGACCGCATCCCCACGATGGGCGTGTTCGCTTCCGGCCGCATGATCGCCAACCCGCGTTTCGCCGCGAAGTTGAAGGACGACGAACTGATCTTCGTCCTCGCCCATGAACTGCTACACCTCGCGCTGAGAACGCACGATCGCGCGCGCGGCAGCCACCACCTAGAGTTCAACTACGCGCACGATTACATCATCAACGACATCCTGCGCCATGAGCTGGGCTTCACCACCGTTCCCGCCGGCGGCCTCGACATGCCCGGCGCACGCGAGAAAGGCGCCGAGGAAATCGTCCTCGAAATGCGGCGCAACGCGGAGAACATGAAATCGAAAACGCAAGTCTTCGACGGCCAGGAAACTACCGTCGGCCGCGCACTCGGCAAAGGCAGCGGTAAAGGCGAACCGGGTCACGGCAATGCCGAAGCAGGCGACGTTCTCGACGAAAAACGCGAGCGCGAACTCTTCCCCGACGACGCCGCCAACCAGCAGGCGAACGCGGAGAAGATGCGCGAAGCAGCCGAACGATCCCTCGCCCTCGCCAAAGCGATCGGCGCGATCAAAGGCATGCGCGGCATGGGCGACGGCGGCCAATCGCAGCTCGTCACGGCCCTGCGCGGCCTTTACCGCACGCCTTGGCAGATCGTGCTGCAGCGATGGCTAGAATCCGTCGCGCCCGGCGAACGCACGTTCAATCGTCCGTCGCGACGCCCCGTCGAAAGCTCCGACGTCGTGCTGCCCGGTCGCCGCCGCCAAGGCTGGATCCTCAATGTCGTGCTGGACACCTCAGGTTCCATGAACGACGAGATCCCGCGCGCGCTCGGCGCCATCGCGGACTTCTGCGATACCGTCGCCGTCGATCAGGTGCGATTGCTCCAATGCGACACCGGCGTCACCGCCGACGACCTCGTCGCGCCGATGGACCTCGCGCGCTACCAGATCACCGGCTACGGCGGCAGCGATCTCTCGCCCGCGATGATCCGCTTGTCGGAAGATGCACAGGTCCGCGCCGTGGCCATCATCACCGACGGCGAGATCGCGTTTCCCGCCGAAGCCATGCCTTACGACGTGCTGTGGGTTCTGCCCCCCGGCGCTTCGTCGGCTTTCCAACCGCCCTGCGGCCGCGTGGTGCGGATGGAGCAAGGGTAGGGCGTAGGTTGGGTCGAG
>CANJPN010000241.1 GCA_947475855.1 Bradyrhizobiaceae bacterium | reverse complement strand
GCCATTCAGTGAAGGAAACGCACGCGCCCAATGTGGTCACTGCCGTGCTCGCTGACTACCGGGGCTACGATACGCTGGGGGAAACCACGGTAATCTTCACTGCGGGGATCGGCGTGATGATGCTCCTCAAAGGACGCAGACGCCGCCATAACCGCGACGAGGCGGCCGACAAGACATGAGACACGACATCATCCTACGGATCGGCGCGAAGCTGATCCTGCCATTCATTCTGCTGTTCGCGCTTTATGTACACTTCCATGGCGAATACGGTCCCGGCGGCGGCTTCCAGGCTGGCGTCATCTCGGCCAGCGTAGTGATCCTCTATGCGCTCATCTTCGGTGTGGAACCGACCAAGCGCGCCGTACCCCAAGGGCTCGTGGAACGGCTTATTCCACTTGGCGTTCTGCTGTACGCAAGTGTTGGTCTGCCCGCCTTTTTCCATGGCCGCAACTTTCTCGATTACGGCGTTCTTGGGAGAGATTCGGCCAGCGGGCATGCTCTCGGCATCCTGCTGATCGAGACGGGAGTATTGATTACCGTCGCCTCTACCATGGTTGCGATATTCTATGCCTTCGCCGACAGGGGGCGCACATGAAGGCGATCATCGACGCCGTATCGCATTACAATTACTTCATCACGTTCTTCCTGATGGTCGCCGGACTCTATGTCGTGATTTCCCGCGGCAACATGATCAAGAAGCTCATTGGACTGACGCTGTTCCAGTCGTCGGTGTACCTCTTGTACGTCGCGCCGGGAAAAATCATCGGCGGCACTGCACCGATCATCGATCCCGCGTTCAAGGTCTATTCGAACCCGCTGCCGCATGTACTCATCCTGACAGCAATCGTTGTCGGCGTCGCAACACTCGCCCTCGGATTGGCGCTGGTCGTGCGCATCAACGAAGCATACGGCACAATCGAAGAAGACGAGATTTTCGCCAGGGATGGCGAGATATGAAGGCGATCGAGCCGCATCTTCCCGTACTGCCGGTGCTGATCCCGTTGTTCGGCGCGCTCTTCTCGGCGTTCTTCCGGCGAGGTGCATCAGCGTGGCTCGTGGCGCTCGTGGCGACTTGGCTCGCCGCGGCGGTGAGTTGTTGGCTGCTGGCGAAAGCGCTGGCGACGGGGATGCCCATTTCCTACCAATTGGGCGGTTGGGCCGTGCCATGGGGGATCGAGTATCGTGTCGACGTGCTCAACGGATTCGTCGGCGCGCTCGTCACGACGATCGGCGCGGTGATCATGCCGTATGCGCGAAGGAGCGTTGCGCACGAGATCGATCAGCATGTGCAGGCATGGTTCTACACTATGTACCTGCTGTGCATGACGGGCCTGCTCGGCATCACGCTCACCGGCGACGCGTTCAACGTGTTCGTTTTCCTCGAGGTCTCGTCGCTGTCGACGTACGTGCTGATCGCCATGGGCCGACACAGACGAGCAGTGCTGGCGGCTTACCAGTATTTGATCGTGGGGACGATCGGCGCGACATTCTACGTGATCGGGATCGGTCTCCTCTACCTGGTTACCGGCAGCCTCAACTTGGCCGACATCTCAGCCCGCCTTGCCACCGCCCCACCAGAGTTCGCCCGTCCTGTCGTGACCGCTCTCGGGTTCCTGACGATCGGTATCTGCCTGAAGCTCGCGCTGTTCCCACTGCACGTATGGCTACCGAACGCCTACGCCTACGCGCCTTCGGTTGCGACCGTTTTCCTGGCGGCGACCGCCACTAAGGTCGCTGTTTATCTGCTGCTGCGGTTCTTCTTCACCGTTTTCGGCGCCGGTATCGGATTGGCTTCGGTGCCGATCCCCGAATTGCTTTTCGTCTTTTCGATCGCGGCAATGTTCATTGCATCGTTCAGCGCGGCGTTCGAGAACAATGCCAAACGCATGCTGGCCTACTCGTCGATCGCGCAAATCGGATACATCACGCTCGGCATAGCCCTTGCCAACCAGAGCGGGCTCACCGGGAGCATCGTCCATCTCCTCAATCATGCAATCATGAAGGCGACACTGTTCATGGCGCTCGGCGCCGTGGCCTTCCGGCTTGGCGTTGTGCAGATCTCGGACCTCGCGGGGCTTGGACGAAAGATGCCCGTGACGATGGCCACGTTCGTCGTGGCGGGGCTCGGCATCATCGGCGTTCCCGGCACTGCAGGCTTCATCTCGAAATGGCACTTGGCGCTCGGCGCGCTCGAAAAGGGAATGTGGCCACTCGTATTCGCGATCGTCTCCAGTTCGCTGATTGCCCTCGTCTACATCGGACGTGTCGTCGAGGTCGCATATTTTCGCGAGCCCGCTGCTGCCGCCAACAAGGCGCACGATCCACCGATTTCGATGCTCGCGCCGATGCTCTTGCTCGCTGCGGCGACAATTTGGTTCGGACTTGATACGCGAGCCAGCGTCGGCATTGCCGCCGAGGGCGCGAAAGTGCTGCTTGGAGGGCTCAAGTGATCCCGGCTCCGGCACCTGAAACTCTGCTCTTTCTTGCGTTGGCACTGCCGCTCTGCTGTGCGCTGCTTCTGCCGTTTTTCCATCGCTCGCCAAACTTGCGCGAGACGGTGACGCTGACCTTCGCGACGCTGCTCGCCTTCACCGTGTGGAGCCTGGTGCCGGCAATTCTCGCGGGCGCACGTCCGGAATTGTCGTTAGCTCGATTTTCCCCGGGGCTCGAAATTGCATTCAAGGTCGAGCCGCTCGGCATGCTGTTCGCACTTGTCGCCGGATCGCTATGGCTCGTGAACTCGATCTATTCCATCGGTTACATGCGCGGCAACGACGAACCGAGACAAACGACTTTCTACGTCTGTTTCGCGGCCGCGATTGCGGCCACCATGGGCATCGCATTCTCCAAGAACGTGATCAGCTTGTTCTTGTTCTACGAGGTTCTGACGCTATCGACGTATCCCCTGGTAACGCACAAAGGTACGCCACAGGCAATGCGCGCAGGACGCGTCTACATCGGCATCCTGCTCGGCACCTCGATACTATTGTTTCTGCCTGCGATCATCGTCACGTGGTACTTTGCCGGTACGCTCGACTTTACTGTGGGTGGCATTCTCGCCGGCAAGACCGACGCCGGCATGCTCGCGCTCCTATTGGCGCTTTACGTGTTCGGGATCGGCAAAGCAGCGCTGATGCCGTTTCATTTTTGGCTGCCCGCCGCGATGGTTGCGCCGACGCCCGTGAGCGCACTGCTGCATGCTGTCGCGGTCGTGAAGGCAGGCGTGTTCACCGTATTGAAGGTGATCGTCTACGTTTTCGGGATCGAGACACTGTCGAATTCCGGCTCTGCGGATTGGCTCGTATGGGCTGCGGGCAGCACCGTGATCATCGCCTCCCTGGTCGCACTGCGGCAAGACAATCTCAAGAAGCGGCTCGCATACTCTACCATTTCCCAGCTCTCATACGTCGTGCTCGCCGCAGCGATCCTGACGCCTATTTCGGCAATAGGTGCGGCCATGCACATAGCGGCACATGCAGTTGCCAAGATCACGCTGTTTTTCGCGGCAGGCAGCATTTACACCGCTGCGCACAAGACGGAAATCAGTGAACTCGACGGTATCGGCCGGCGGATGCCGTGGACGATGACGGCGTTCGCGGTTGGCGCGCTCGGCATGATCGGCCTGCCGCCGACTGCAGGTTTCTTCGGCAAGTGGTTCTTGTTGCAAGGCGCAATGGAAACCGGACAGTGGATGACCTTGTGTATCGTCCTCGTCAGCACGGTTCTCAATGCTGCGTACTTCCTGCCGATCGTGTTTCGTGCGTTTTTCGTCGCAGAGCCTGCGGCGCGCTCCCAAGGCGACGGGCAGGACGGCGGGCACGGCGAAGCACCGGTTCCGATCGTGATCGCTTTGACGACAACGGCGGCCGCGACGGTGCTGTTGTTCCTGTTCCCCGGCGTGCCGTTCGCGCTGGCAAGCATGATGATCGGGCGGTGATCGGTGATGCAAGAACCTGATTTTCGCGGGGACAATCACTGGCTGACGCGGCCCGCCACGATCAAGCTGCTGTGGCGCATCTCAAGCATCGCCCTTGTGCTTCTCGTGCTGACCGACCTCGCCGTCGAGAAGCATGCGCATTTCGGCATTGATGAACTGCCTGGATTTAGCGCGTGGTTTGGTTTTGCTGCCTGTGTCGTGCTGGTGCTCACATCCAAGGCGATCGGCGTTCTGCTCAAACGGCCGGATACCTACTATGATGACTAGCACTTTCGTGCAGCCCGCTTTGGTATTGATCGCTGGTGGTCTTCTGCTCCCGCTGATCCGCGGCGCGTTGCGCTCCGCGTGGCTACTCGTCATCCCACTGATTGCTGCGTACCTCGTCGCGATCGTTCCAGACGGGACGGCGGTGACGACATCGTTCCTCGGTCAACAACTGACAATCGTAAAAGGCGACAACCTCTCACGACTGTTCGCCATGGTGTTCGCCATCGCGACATTCGCGGGCGCACTGTTCGCGCTCAACCAGCGACGGACTTCCGAGCTTTCCGCGGCTTTCGTCTACGCGGGCAGCGCGATCGGCGCTTGCTTTGCAGGCGATCTCATCTCGCTCTTCGTGTTCTGGGAAGCGATGGCCATCGCATCTACGATCGTGTTGTGGTCGAATGGGCCGAACGCCCGCGGTGCGGGGCTGCGCTATGCGGCACTGCATTTCCTTGGCGGCACAATCCTGATGGCAGGAATCGCGGGCGAATTCGCGGCGACCGGCTCGCTTGCGTTCGATCGGATGGACGCAAGCACGACGCCGCGATGCCTCATTCTCGCAGGGTTCCTGATCAATGCGGCTGCGACGCCGTTGTCCGCCTGGCTTCCCGATGCGTACCCGGAAGCCTCCTGGTCGGGCATGGTGTTCCTGTCGGCGTTCACGACGAAGACCGCCGTGTACGTTATGATCCGCGGCTTTCCCGGCACGGAAATTCTCATCTGGATCGGCCTTGCGATGGTGTTCTACGGCATCGTCTACGCGATCCTCGAGAATGACATGCGCCGCATCCTCGCGTATTCGATCGTCAATCAGGTCGGGTTCATGGTGGTGGGCGTCGGCATCGGCACGGAAATGGCGCTCAATGGCGCTTCTGCGCATGCCTTCACGCACATCATCTACAAGGCGCTATTGCTGATGTCGGCGGGCTCGGTCCTTTACATGACGGGCATGCGCAAGTGCACCGATCTGGGTGGACTATTCAGAACGATGCCGGTGACAACGACGTGCGGGATCATCGGCGCCCTATCGATCTCGTCGTTCCCGCTGACATCGGGCTTCGTTTCGAAGTCGATGGTGATCGAGGGCGCTGCGCAGGAGCACATGAAGATCGTTTGGCTACTGCTACAGGCAGCTTCAGCCGGCGTATTCTTGCACGCGGGCATCAAGTTCCCCTGGTTCGTATTCTTTCAGAAAGACTCCGGCCTCCGGCCGTCAGAACCACCCTGGAACATGCGCGCCGCAATGATCCTCTGCTCCGCGCTGTGCATTGGACTGGGCGTGATGCCGCAACTGCTATATGCGCAACTTCCCTTCAAGGTGGACTATGCGCCATACACGACGAGCCACATCATTGGCCAACTTCAATTGCTGCTGTTCTCGGGCCTTGCATTCTTTCTGATGCTCGACCTTCTGAAGCGCACGATGACGATCACGCTGGACGTGGACTGGCTATGGCGGCGGCTTGGCTGGAATGTCCTGTCGTGGTTCGACACTATGGTAGGACGCTGGTGGGCAATCACGACACGGAAAGTCTCGGCGGCATCGCTCACTGCGCTCGCTCGAATTCAACAATACCATGGGCAGGGCGGCATGTTCGGGCGTACGTGGCCAACCGGGACGATGGCGTTCTGGATGACGGTGATGCTGGGCGCATTCCTGATCCTGGCCTACATTTAGCGGATTCCGGCGCTGGCAGGGACTTCGCGCTGTGCTTTTAGGGTATCTATCGAATTAATTGCAGAAAATAGTCGGAGATTCCGTCGTTTCTCACACTTGTGTCAGTACGCCATCAGAATTCTCATGCTGTGTGTCGGGATCGCGCGCCAGTGCGCGCCGCGCCTCAACACGCCAAGGATCAAATGGGCACTTTATTCGCGATCGTATTTCTCGGCACCTCGGCGATCATGTTCGTTGGCGTAGTCGTCATGGGCATTCTGCACTGGAGCGAAGAGCGCAAAGCTGAAAAAGCAGCCAAACCGAGCTGACTTCTCAATCGCTGGTTTGGTGAGCTTCCAGGTCCATTCGCTTGGGCTTTTTCGCGCTCGATAGTTTGTGAATTCCCAACTGCTCTGGCAGGAGTTTTCGTTTATGCTTACCTCAAATCTGCAGGCTATCTGCCGTCTCGCTGCAGGCGGCTATGTCGCGGCAATGTTGCTTTCGCAAGCGACTTTTGCACAAGCCAAGCTTGCCGAGCGCTCGGCGGGGCCAACACTCGGCGGCTTCTTCGATGACATGGCGTCATGGGGATCCAATCATCCGGGCGCCGCCATTGCCTTGAGCGTGGCGTTACTTATGGCCATCGGGATGGGCGTCTACGGCCGCATCACGAACAAAGGCAAGTAGCGCAGCAACGAGCCAAACCGGCGCCGGCAAAGTCCAAACAATTCTTGTAGCTTCGCAAGGATTTGCGATTTGGATTTGCGCTGCAATAGCCGTCTCCATCGTCACCGACGTGACGCTGGATGCCGCACTTGCAGCGCCTGATAGGCTGAAGCCTGGAAGTAAGAACGACCCAGTCGAAGAGGAAGTGGCTGCTCGTAGCAAGCCGCTGCGTGCCGCTTAGTACCGTCTGCTCCTTGTCATTTTTCGTCTTCCGGGAAGATGATTTCGAAGCGGGCTCCACCGAGATGCGAGCGACTGATCTTCAGCTCAGCATGATGCAAGGCAACCGCCTGCGCTACGATTGCCAATCCCAATCCCGAACCTTCTGCCTTCGTGCTACCGCGAGCGAACGGTTCCAACAACTTGGCATGATCCGCCTCGTCGATCCCCGTGCCAGCGTCGTCCACCGCGATGCGCGCGCCGGGGCCGATCTCCACTTCGATCTTTGCTCCTGCCGGCGTGTGTTTGATCGCATTCTCGACGAGGTTGCGGATCGCTTCACGCAGCGCAAACTTGTCGGCGCGTATCACCTTGGAACCGTTCGCCCTGACCTCGATGCGGTGTCCCGTCTGCATCGCCCAATCGGCCATGCTCATTGATATACCAGTGGCGAACTGCGCCAAATCGACATCGCTGAACTCGGGCTTTCCCGAACTTTCGAGCTTAGCTAACGTAAGCAATCGATCGACCATATCGGACATGACGCCGACGTCGGCTTGAAGCCGCTCGACCCGAGGTCCTTCGCTGCGCCCCAGCTCGAGCAACATAATGCTCAGTGGCGTGCGGAGTTCATGCGCCGCTCGCGCGAGGAACTGGCGCTGCGAAGTGACGAGTTCGGCTACGCGGTCGAGCAACCTATTGATGGCCGCGGCTAGACTTGCAGCCTCGCGCGGCAAGCGCTCCACATCAAGTCGCTCGTTGCGTTCCAAAACTGCAAGTGTATCCGCCTTGTGGGCGGCGTGAACGAGAGGCGCCAGCGCCGATCGAACCGTGAGTATCGCGACGCCGAGCATCAGTGCGATCAGAGCGATCATCGGCATCCACACGTCGGCCACAAGTTCGCGAGCGAAAATTCCTACATGCGCGCCGGCCGGATCGCCAAACGTCACGACCTCGACCCACATCTCTCCAGTTGGCCGCTCGAAATGGACGCCACCTGCTACGTTCATCCAGGCTGTTCCATCAAGTCTGCGGAACCAGAAATCCTGCGCATCGGAGTTCGGGAATCGCCAAGGCGACAGAGCCGCCAGCATCGCGCCATTGTGGTCTGCCAAAACACGGCCGTCGGCCCCAATGATGCGAAACCCATAGGATTTTCCGGCGGTACCGACGTAGCGCTGCGGCAGCCATTGCGAAACCGGAACGCGCCTCGCCTGCGCCGAATCGTACGCCGCCGCGATCAGGCGAACCTCGTACTTGATATAGTTTGTATTCAGATCGATTTCGTCGAAATAGCTGCGAACCGCGGTAATCCCGATCTGAAGCACGATTGCCACCACCGCCGTCATGACCAGCCGCTGGCTGAGCAGGCGAACAAGACTGACCTCGCTGGGAGGTTGAAACAGCTTCATTTCGCAATAGTCTTCAAAACGTAGCCGACGCCGCGCACGGTCTCGATCGAAACGTCGGCGCCTGAATCGACCAGCACCTTGCGCGTTCTGGACACAAGAGCCTCGACAGCGTTCGATGACAACTCCCGTCCCTGTTCGGACAAGGCAGACTCAATCGCCCCTTTCGCTACGACCGCTCCGGCACGCCGCATAAGGACAACCAGCAGCCTGCGCTCGCTCAGGCGGAGATCGAGGAGCTTACCGCCGCTGTGCGCCTCGGCCGCAACCTCGTCCACCGTCACGGAACCGACGCGAAGTACAGGCCCGGAGAGATCACCGGGCCGGCGCAACAACGCCCGAACGCGGGCCAGAAGCTCACCATGATTGAACGGCTTAGGCAGGTAATCGTCAGCGCCGCTGTCGAGACCGCTGATGCGATCGTCGACACTGCCGCGAGCCGTTATGATCAGAATCGGCTTGTTGAATCCATTGATGCGCAAAGTGTTGATCGCATCGATACCGTCGCCATCCGGTAATCCGAGATCG
>CANJPN010000240.1 GCA_947475855.1 Bradyrhizobiaceae bacterium | reverse complement strand
GCAGGATGGCACTTACACGGTCAGCATGTCCGGCCGGCCGCTGTTACAGTACTATGCAAACTCGCTGATCGTACCCGTCGATAACCGGACGGCAACCACAGAACGCCCGGCCGCAACCGGCCATCCAATTCAAGCTTCCGCGTGAAAGTTCTCAACTCTCGCGATACCAGCAAACGACGCCCGATGATCCGGTGCCCCTAAAGATTGAGCAGCCGCCGCGCGTTGCCGGAGAGGATCTTTTCGAGTTCGGCTTTGGGGAGGCCTTGGCCGCGTAAGGCTTCGATGGTGGGCGCGATTGGTCCCAGGGGAGCGTCGGTCGCGAACACGACGTGGTCGGCGCCGAAATAGTCATAGCCGGTGCCGAACCAGGACGTGCCGCCGAACATCGCGGTGTCGCCATAGAACTTCTTGAAGTATTCGCTGTGCGGGCGCTTCAGCGACGGCAGGACTTGCGAATAGTCCTCGCCCGAGGTGCGGCTGCCGAGGACGGCGAGGCCGGGGCCGACGCGGCCGTCGTAGTACGGGATGAAGCCGCCGCAGTGATGCGTGATGATCTTGAGGTTCGGGTAGCGGTCGAACAAGCCCCAGAACACGAGGCGGCACATCGCAACGGATGTCTCATAGGGCCAGCCGAAGCACCACCACATTTCGTAGCGCGACTTCTTCTCGCTCTTGTAGTCCGGCATGTCGTCGGCGGTGCGGGCTGGATGCAGCCACAGCGGCAGGTCGAGCTCGGCGGCCATCGCGAACACCGGCTCGTAATCGGCATGGTCGAGCGGGCGGCCCGCGACGTTGGTGAAGATCTGCCAACCGCGCGCACCGAGTTCCTTCACCGCGCGACGGCCTTCGCGAACGGCCTCTTGCGGATCGAGCATATTGATCGCGGCGGCAAACGCGGGAAAGCGGTCCTCGTGCTTCACGCACAGCTCGGCCATCGCTTCGTTGGCGACCTTGCAAAGCTCCGTGACGACTTCCTTGGAAGCAACGTCCTCCATCGGCGGGTTGGGCAACGAGATGATCTGGCAGTAGCCGTCGCCTGCGACATCCATCTCTCGGAAACGCACGTCGAGGTCGAAGATCGGCTTCACACCGCGCAGCCGCGCACCGATGGGCCCGAGCTGTGGGGCAGCCTTGGTGAAAGCATTGAAGAAGCTATCGGGGAAGATGTGGGTGTAGATGTCGATGATCTGCATGGGCGGTGCTCGGCTGGTCGGGGCGGTGGGCGGGTCGCGGGTGAGACTTAGCTGGCTATAAGCCTAGCGCGCCTCACCCCACGAGGTCACCTGCTTGGCGGCTTCGAAATCAGCCGCCTTCAAGTTTCACGCCGGCGGATTTGACGACCTTGCTCCAGCGCTCGACTTCGCTCGCGACGAATGCGCCGAATGCGTCGCCTTCGAGCGAAGGCACGTCCGAGCCGTTGCGCTCCCAGGCATCCTTGATCGAGGTTTCCTTCAACGCTGCGGCGACCTCTGCTCGCATGCGCTTGACGATGTCATCAGGCGTGCCCTTCGGCGCCCACAACGCATACCAGGTCGCGACATCATAGCCGTCGAGGCCGCTTTCCTTCGCCGTCGGCAGATCGGGGAATGCCGGCACCCGCGCGGGGGCTGCAACCGCGATGCCGCGGATCTGGCCAGCCGCGATGGCGGCGGCTGATGAGCCCAGGCCGTCGAACGTCATGTTGATGTGGCCTGCGATCAGATCCTGAAGCGCTGGGCCGGCGCCACGATAGGGCACGTGCGCGATCTGTGTCTTGGTCAGCATCTTGAAGAGTTCCCCCGCCAGATGGTGGGTGGTGCCGTTGCCGGCGGAGCCATAATTCAGCTTACCTGGCTCGGCACTGGCTTCGGCAACCAGATCCTTCAGCGTCTTGGCAGCCACCTTCTGCGGATTGACGACGATCACGTGCGGCGGCCTCGAGATCATCGCGATCGGCGCGAAGTCGGTGAGGATGTCGTAGGTGAGCTTGGGGTAGATCGCTGGAGCGATCGCATGGTGGGTCGCGCCGACGAAGAAACTGTAGCCGTCGGGCGTAGCCTTGGCAGCGGCAGCCGCACCGGCCGTACCGCCTGCGCCTGCGCGGTTTTCGATGAGAATGCGCTGATTGAGCTGCTTGTCGAGCTGGGCAGCGAGCGGACGCGCGAACGCGTCCGTGCCGCCGCCGGCCGCAAACGGTACGATGAAGAAAATCTGCCGGTTCGGCCAGGACTGCGCGTTGGCGCCACTGGCGATCATGGGGGCGACGGCGAAGGCCCCGACTAGGGCAAGTGTGCGCAGTGCTGAACGCATGAATTTTCCTCCCACAGTTTTTTGTTTACGCACCCTACAGAACCCCGGCGCGTCCCGACAGATAGAATATTGCTATGAGTGATTTCATGGCAAAAGAGAACCGAACTGCCTGGACAAGTCCCCACCCGAATTTGGGCGCGATGAGATCTTGCCTGGCTATGCCTTCGGCGTGAGGACGCGTCCGGCAACCGCATCGAGCTTGCCTATGAGAGCCCGATCACGCGCCTCCGGGGCGGTAATCAGCGCAACATCGAGCGATTTGTCCGAGCCTATCGGGCAGGGCGGATGCTGGCGCGGGAAATCGCGAGCGAGACGAAGAACGAGGCGCTGCGCCTTTTCCGTGTTCGCGTGCATGACTTTGATGATCGCAGCGACATCGACGTGCTGGTGGTCGTCGTGCCAACAATCGAAGTCGGTCACCATGGCGACGACAGCGTAGCAAATTTCGGCCTCGCGAGCGAGCTTGGCCTCGGGCATGTTGGTCATGCCAATCACCGAGCAGCCCCAGGAGCGATATAGGTTCGACTCCGCACGGGTGGAGAACTGCGGGCCTTCCATCACAAGGTAAGTTCCGCCGCGCGTGTGCTCGATGCCCTCCGCTTTGGTCGCTGCCTCGACAAGACTGGTGAGTCCGGGGCTGACGGGATCGCCCATCGGCACATGAGCAACGAGGCCATTGCCGAAAAAGCTTTTCTCACGCGCGAAGGTGCGGTCGATGAATTGGTCGACCAGCACGAAATGACCAGGTGCCAGTTCCTCGCGGAAAGAGCCACAAGCCGAAATCGAGACGAGGTCGGTGACACCGGCGCGCTTCATCGCGTCGATGTTGGCACGGTAGTCGATGCCGGAGGGCGACAGCTTGTGGCCGCGGCCGTGGCGCGGCAGGAAGCGGATGGGCAAGGAACCGTCAGGTCCTGCTATCTCGGCGAAGAGGATCTGGTCGGACGGATGTCCCCACGGGCTCGCAATCGTTTCCCAACGTGCATTTTCAAGCCCCGGCAGATTGTAGAAGCCGCTGCCGCCGATAATGCCGAGGATCGATTGGGTCATGTGGGTTTAATCGGTCAGAGGGGTTGGAAGCAGGGTCTTGTCGAGCTTGCACGATATAGCTTCCCGGTAGCCAAACCCCAAAATGGAAAGAGGCTCCGCGAGCGAAGCCTCTCCAAAATAAGTCTAGAGTTGCCCCAACTGAGATCGACCTGATCAGTGCACCTCGCGCCACAGCCGCTTTTTGGCGACGTACAGCAATATCGAGGTGACGAGCAGATAGAGCATCACCTGCCAGCCCAAGCTCTTGCGCTGGTCGTGAGTAGGATCGGCAGCCCAGGACGCAAACGCCGCCATATCGGCCGAGTAGTTCGATACGGTTGCAGCGGTACCATCGGTATATTTCACCTGGCCGTCGCTGATAGGCTTAGCCATACCGATCTGGTGGCCGGGGAACGCCATGTTATAGTTCATTCCGTCCGCCATCGCCGTGCAGTTGTCCGGCTTGCCGGCAACCTTCTCGACGGAGACGCAGCGTAAAATCGTCTTATCGCCACGCTGTATGCTCGTCTCAGCGACCTCGGTCAGCTTACCCGTGGCATCCCGCCGATAGGCAGGCGCGTTATCCTTGTACCCCGTCATCAGCGCGTAAATGTAGTCCGCGCCGCCTTCCTGGTAGCCGGTGACGACGTCTTTAAGCATAGAGACCGGGTGATACCAGATCGGTCCCGTGTAATCGACACCGCGGGCCTTGGCGATCAGCGACAAATCCGGCGGGTTGGCGCCGTTGTGGATCGAGCGGGCCTCGGCTTCGTTCTTGTAGGGGCTCGGGAAGCGGTCGGACAAACGCGCGGGGCGTTGCACGACCTTGCCATTGCCGTCGAGTTCGTCGACCTTGTAGGTCGCGGCCAGCGAACGGACGCCATCCTCCGGGAACTCCGGTCCGCCCGGCTGGACGAGATTGCGGAAGGCGATCCGCTTGATGCCGTGGCAGGTCGAGCAGACTTCCTTGTACACCTGGAAGCCGCGCTGGAGCTGGTTCTTGTCGAAATGGCCGCCGGGTCCGCTGAACGACCACTTCTTCTTGGCGATCTCCGGGCCGTCGCCGGCTGCCATTGCCGGGACTGCGCTCGTCAGCGCCAATGCCATGGCGCCTGCGAGTGCGATGCTGCTGGTCTTGGTCATCTTGATCATGTGATCTCGCTCCCGCTCAGCGCTTTTCCGGCGAGGCGGCTGCAGCAACCGGGCTACCGGCGCCTGCCCCCTTGCCAAGCACCGCTTCCGTGATGGAGCGCGGCAGCGGCTTCGGCGTTTCGATCAGGCCGACGATCGGCATGACCAGCAGGAAATGGGCGAAGTAATAGAACGTGAAGATGCGCGCCCAGAAAACGTACACGCCTTCCGCCGGCTTTGCGCCGAGATACCCGAGAGCCAAGCACGTGATCACGAACAACCAGAAGAACCAGCGGTATACCGGACGGTACTTGGTGGAGCGCACGCGGCTGGTATCGAGCCAGGATACGAACGCCAGGATCGCGACAGCGGCGAACATCAGGACAACGCCGCCCAACTTGGAGGGAACAGCGCGCAGGATCGCGTAGAACGGCAGGAAGTACCATTCCGGCACGATATGCGGTGGCGTCACCAACGGGTTCGCTTCGACGTAGTTGTCAGCGTGGCCGAGGTAGTCCGGTGCGTAGAACACGAACCAGGCGAACAGCATCGCGAACACGCCGAGCGCGAACAGGTCCTTCATCACCGCGAACGGGCTCATCGGGACCGAGTCCGACTTCGTCTTGATTTCGACGCCGGTCGGGTTGTTTTGGCCAGCCACATGCAGCGCCCATATGTGCAGGACAACAAGGCCTGCAATCACGAAGGGCAACAGATAATGGAGGCTGTAGAAGCGGTTGAGGGTGGTGCCGGTCACGGAGTAGCCGCCCCACAGCCACGTCACCACAGTGCTGCCGACGAGCGGGATGGCAGAGAAGAAGTTGGTGATGACCGTGGCGCCCCAGAAGCTCATCTGGCCCCATGGCAGCGTATAGCCGAGGAAGGCCGTCGCCATCATCACGAGATAGATGAGAACGCCGATGATCCAAAGCACCTCGCGGGGGGCCTTGTACGACCCATAATAGAGGCCTCGGAAAATGTGGACGTAGACAGCGAAGAAGAACATCGACGCACCAACGGCGTGCATCGAGCGGATCAGCCAGCCGTAGTTCACATCGCGGCGAATGCGCTCGACGCTGTCGAAGGCGAGGTCGGCGCTCGGGATGTAATGCATCGCGAGCACGATGCCGGAGACGAGCTGAATGGCGAGGCAGAACGTCAGAATGCCGCCGAACGTCCAGAAGTAGTTGAGGTTGCGCGGTGTCGGGAAATCCACGAACTGCCCGTGCATCATGCGCATCACGGGCAAGCGCTCATCCCACCACTTGGCGGTGCGCGACCCCGGCTTATAGGTCGACTCGTGCTGATCCATGGCTCAGATCTTCCCTAGCCGATCTTGATCTTGGTCTTGGCATCGTTGGTGAACGCGTACTGCGGCACCTCGAGGTTCTTGGGCGCAGGCCCCTGCCGGATGCGGCCGGACGTGTCGTAGTGCGAACCGTGGCACGGGCAGAACCACCCGCCGTAGTCGCCCTTCACATCGCCGACGCTCTGGCCCTTGGGGATGCAGCCCAAGTGGGTGCACACACCGACGAGGACGAGCCACTGCTCGGCGCCCTTCTTGGTACGGTCGGCATCGGCCTGGGGATCGGGCAGCGAACGCGCGGCAACGCTGCGCGCCTCGTCGATCTCCTTCTTCGTCCGATAGCGGATGAACACGGGTTTGCCGCGCCACTGCACGGTGATCGCCTGACCTTCCTTGACGGGGGCCAGATCGACCTCCGTGGAGGACAATGCCAATGCGCCAGCGTCCGGATTCATCTGCGAGACGAACGGCCACAACGTGATGGCGCCGCCGACTGCCGCAAATGCAGGCCCCGCAATCGCCAGGAAATCCCGGCGACTTGCATGGGGGTTGTTGTCATCGTGTGAGGACAAGCAAACCTCCTCGTTCATTCCCTAGGCATTCAGCCCAAAAGCAGGCACACGGTGCATACCTCTCGTGTCCGAAGCAACGCGGGCGAGCCGCGGCTGCTGCCGAACCAGAGCATGCTATAGAGTGGTGAAGCCCCGCCCCCAACCGCGCCTTTTGCCACGCTCCTTGTGACACCAAGGCCGAAGTCCCTCAAGGCATGTGCTTGCACATGCCAAGAGGCAATTTGGCGCATGCTATGGCAAGCGGGGCGGTGGGTGGCGGGACATCGGGGAGATCGATGCGCCAGGCGCATTCCCTGTTTCCCTCGCTCGCGGGAAGTATGTGGGGAGAGGGCGGGCGATGGACGCGCCGCCGCTGCGTCCGACCGCATCCCCCTTTGACTCTCTTGCTGTATGTCCTTGTATCTCCGCCGCGTGCCGTATTCTCATCAACTCTCCAATCACGATCCATTCCCATGCGCATCGCCCTCTACCAGCCCGACATCCCGCAGAACGCGGGCACGATCATGCGGATGGCGGCGTGCCTGGGGATCGCGGTCGAGTTGATCGAGCCGGCCGGTTTCGACGCATCGGATCGCAATCTGCGTCGGGCCGGGCTCGACTATCTCGCGCATCTGTCCCTGACGCGGCACGAGAACTTCGAGGCGTTCCAGGCATGGCGGACGGGGCTCGCAAGAGTCCCACGGCTGGTGTTGCTGACAACGCGGGCCGACGCGGCTTATCTGTCGCACCGGTTCGACCCGGACGACATTCTCATGCTTGGTCGCGAAAGCGCTGGAGTGCCGGGCGCCGTGCACGATGCCGCTGACATCCGCATCAGAGTGCCGATGCGACCGGGCCTCCGCTCGCTCAACGTCGCCGTCGCGGCCGCGATGGTAACGGGAGAGGCGTTGCGGCAAACGGGCGGCGCCTCGCTCGCGTAGTGGCACAGCGGAACCGGTCACGTGTTTTTGGTACGCTGCCCCCTTTACGACGGCACTTGGGCGTGCGACTCGTTTTACGTCCACAAGCGCTGGGGGGCGCGGCCGGTCAGATCCATTATCTTGTCACGATTATAAGATCACGCTCGGTGGCGGGACCCTCTGCCCGTAGCCCCACCAGGACATGCTAATGCGAGCTGCGGTCAAGCCCATGCGTAACACTATTGCCGTGATGAACACCAAAGGCGGCGTCGGAAAATCGACCGTCGTGCTCGCGCTGGCCGAGACGCTCTCGGCCTTCCACGGCAAGAACGTCCTCATCATCGATTCCGACTCGCAGGCGAGCGCCAGCTCCATGCTGATGACGACCGACAGCCTGTTCAAGCTGCAGCAGGACGGTTTGACGATCGTCGACTATCTCGTGAAGACCGTGCTGCACGAGGAGAAGACGGACTGGCCGAAGTTCGTCGTGCGGGACCTTTCCGACGTCGACGATGCCAGGTCGGTGTACTTGATCCCCAGCGATATGGAGTTGACGCTGCTCGAGCGGGAGGTGTCCAAGGGCGGGCATCACGGCCGTCTGCGCAGCACGATCAAAGGACTGCTCGATGCGGTGCGACCCGTGTTCGACGTGGTGCTGATCGACTGCCCGCCGGGCCTTTCGGTGCTGACGGAGTGCTGGCTGCGCGAGTCCGATTTCCATCTGTCGCCGACAAAGCCCGACTATGTGTCGGTATGTGGACTCGAGGTGTTTCGCCGCTTCAAGTCGCTCAATCCTGAAATGGGCTTCGCCGAGAACATCGGCGTGCTCATCAGCATGAAAGATAAGCTATCGCCGTCCGACGAGGAGTACCATCGTTGGCTCAGGGAGAACGGCGACAACAGGTGCTTCGAGCAGGCGGTTCCGCGCAGCAATGCGTTGCAGGATGCCGCGCGGTTCAGCAAGCAGCAGCGGTCCTATTCGGCCAAGTATCCCGGTGAAGCCGGCGTCGCGATCAAGTCACTAGCCAAGGAAGTTTTGGAACGGCTCCAAGCAGCCGAAGCCAAAGTGGCGACGTCCGTGCCGCAGACGGCTGTACCGGCGCAATAATAGCGCCAGGGGGGAGCGGGGAAGTTTTCGTTGGACGTGGCTACGAAGCCGTTGGGTTTCGTGCGGGTTTGAACGGCGCTTCGCGGCTCAGTATCGCAAATGCATGTGAAAAATCCGACAGGCAGCGATCGGCTATATCGGGCGTCGAAGTAGCTCGATAGGCAACGGCGGCGGTCAAACAAGCTAGCATCCGCGACAGAGCCTCGCGCGCCTCCGGCGTGCGGGCATCGGCCAGCGCCTTCAACACGGCATCTTCCAGATGGTCGGCTGCTCTCCCACCCAGGAGGCTCTTGAGATCACCATACTCCATTGCACGGCCTTTATATCAACGCTCCCTGGGAACCCTCGAAAACAGCCGGAAGCCGGGCTGCACAAACGAGCT
>CANJPN010000239.1 GCA_947475855.1 Bradyrhizobiaceae bacterium | reverse complement strand
GATACGACTTCGAACAAAGCCACCGCGCGACGCACGAACTTTCAGCGGCCGTAAACGAGAGAGAGCTTCGATGAGCCCTACCGTATTGCCTGTCGCCAAGCAGGAACCGGGCCTCGGCGGCCGCCACGTTCTGGGCGGCTTCGTCGCCTTTTTCGCGACGATCTTCGCGGTGAACGGCGTGCTGCTCTACAAGGCTCTGTCGACGCACAGCGGCCTTGTCTCGCAGGAGCCCTATCGAAAGGGACTGCACTACAATGACCGCGTCGAGGCCGACGAAAGGCAACAGGCGCTCGGATGGCGCGAAGCCGTGACCCTCGATCCGAAAGGCCGCGTGGCGGTAGAGCTGACGAATTCGATCGGCGGCGCCGTGACCGATCTATCTATCACCGGCTATCTCGGGCGGCCATCGACGACGAAGCATGATCTCAAGGTGGCGCTGAAGGAGATTGCGCCGGGTCAGTACGCGGCGGACGTGGGTGCACTCGAGACCGGCGCGTGGCTGCTGGCGCTCGAAGCAAGACCGACGACCGCAGGACGCGAAGCGCCGGCAGCTGAACCGATCTATCGGATGAAGAGGCGGCTATGGCTCAAGCCCTGATCGACCATGCAGGTCCTGCGTCGCTACTGGCTGTCGGCGTTCCCAGAGCGACGAAGCGATCCGATGAGCCAACCACGACAACGCTCGTGATCGAGAACATGCACTGCGGCGGCTGCCTGAAGAAGGTGGAAGCCGCGTTGTCGTCGGTACCCGGCGTAAACAATGCCCGCGCAAACCTCTCCACGCATCGCGCCACCGTCACGCATGCAGGCGCATCGACGGACGTTACCGCGCTGGTCGAAGCGCTGCAGCGTGCCGGTTTCAAAGCGGCCGAACTTGTCGGCACTGAAACCAACGACCTCGCTGCGGCCGACCGCGATTTCGTCAAACGGCTAGCGGTTGCCGGGTTTGCCGCGGCCAACATCATGCTGCTGTCGGTGTCGGTGTGGTCGGGCTCGCAAGGCGACATGCCCGCCTCTCTGCGGGGCTTATTCCATTGGCTTTCAGCGCTCATCGCGCTGCCCGCAACGGTGTACGCGGGCCAACCGTTCTTCCGCTCTGCCATCGCCGCACTGAAAGCGCGGCGGGTCAACATGGACGTGCCGATCTCGCTGGGCGTGACGCTCGCGACGGGCATGAGCGTCTACCAAACGATCCGCGGCAGCGAACAGGTCTATTTCGACGCCGCCATCACACTGCTGTTCTTCCTTCTGATCGGCCGAACGCTCGACATGCGCATGCGCGTGCGCGCCGCGGGCGCCGCTGCGAACCTGCTGGGACTTCGCGCGCAGTCGGCACTGGTACTCGCGGCCGACGGTACAACGAGCCGGATGGCAGCGCGATTGCTCGAACCAGGTATGCACGTCGTGACGGCGACAGGCGAGCGGTTCGCGGCAGACGGAAAGCTCCTGTCGGGTCCGACGGAGATCGACGCGAGCCTGATCTCGGGCGAGACGAAGCCGCGCGTGGCCAGCGCGGGCGATAGCATCTACGCGGGAACGCTCAATCTTGGGCGGCCGGTCACGGTCGAGACCACCGCCGCCGACGAACGCACGCTGATCGCAGAGATCGCGCGGCTGATGCAGGCGGCAGAGCAAGGGCGCGCCAGCTACGTGCGTCTCGCCGATCGCGCCGCGGGGCTCTACGCCCCGGCTGTCCATGCCTTGGGGTTGTCGACGTTCCTCGGCTGGCTCGCGCTCGGCTACGGCTGGGAAGCGGCGCTGACAGCGGCGATCGCAGTTCTCATCATCACCTGCCCATGCGCTCTCGCGCTTGCGGTGCCTGCAGTTCAGGTCGCGGCGACGAGCCGGCTGTTCGGCAAGGGGGTCATCGTCAAGGCACCCGACGCGCTGGAACGCCTAGCCGAGGTCGATACCATCGTGCTCGACAAGACTGGCACCCTGACGCGCGGCGAGCCCGTGTTGAAAGACGGTGGCCGTGTCGACGATGCTACGCTGGCACGCGCTGCGGCCCTCGCGGTGTCGAGCCGGCATCCTTATGCCCGAGCGGTGGTGCGTGCAGCGGCCGAGCGACGCATTCCCGTGTCGCCGTCGATGGAAGTCCTGGAAACTTCGGGCTTTGGTCTTTCGCGCCATTCGGAGACCGGCGAGGAGCGGCTGGGCTCGGCGCGCTGGTGCGGCGTCGAGGACGGCGGTGACATCTCGGTGTGGTATCGGTGTGGTGCTGCGCCTGCCGTTCCGTTCGAGATGACCGATACGCCGCGCGAGGATGCTGCGGCCGTGATCGCGGCCCTGAAGTCCGCGGGCTTCGCAATCGAGATCCTTTCTGGCGACCAACCCGGCGAGGTCGAGCGGATCGCCAAGCTGGTCGGCATCGCCAGCTATGCTGCCGGGCTGATGCCGGCGGAAAAGCTCGCGCGGCTTTCGCAATTGAAGGCGCAGGGCCGCAAGCCTCTCATGATCGGCGACGGGCTCAACGACGCGCCGTCTCTCGCAGGAGCGCATGCTTCGATGTCGCCATCGAGTGCGGCAGACATCAGCCAGACGGCGGCCGATGCCGTGTTCCAAGGCGAGTTGTTGATGCCGGTGCTCGAGACGATCGCCGTCGCGCGATCGAGCCGGCGCATGGCGCTAGAGAACTTTGCAATCGCGCTCGGCTACAACGTGATATTCGTTCCGTTGGCGATTGTCGGGGTCGTCACGCCGCTGATCGCGGCGATTGCGATGTCAGGCTCTTCGATCGCGGTGACAGTGAATGCCTTGAGGTTGAGAAGCCGCCGGCTCCGGCTCGGTGCGTGGAGGAGCAAGCAATGACCGCTTTGGCTTGGCTCATACCCTGCGCACTTCTGCTGGGCGGTATTGGACTGGCGGGCTTCCTGTGGTCGCTGCGGAACGGGCAGTTCGACGATCTGGAAGGCGCGGGATGGCGTGCGCTCGACGACGACGCGCCGGCGGCAGTGGAGCCGGTGAAGAAAGCCCGTCCGGCGACACAAGCTTGAGACCTCTCGCCGAAGTTTAAACTTGTCCGACGGGGTGGCGGCGCGGCAGCTCATGCCGCCCTGTGCGGATTTTTCACTCTTCCGCAGATCCCACGAGATCGCGATAGGCGTGCCAGGTGGCATGGCCGAGCAGCGGGAACGCCACGATCAAACCGAGGCCGACCGTCGCCATGCCCAGCGCGATGAAGCCGGCAATCAGCACCGCCCACAACGCCATCGGCTTCGGATTCTTGATGACGGCCTCGAAGCTCTTCGCCATCGCCGTCAGCGCATCGATGCGCCGGTCCATGAGCAGGGGTATCGAAATTGCCGTCGCGGCAAAGCCCAGCGCCGCGAGCACCGCGCCCGTCGCCGTACCGACGATCAGCAGGCCAAGGCCTTGAGGCGTGAACAGCAGCATCGGCATGAACTCCCGGGCCGGCGGCAGGCCCTGCGTGCCTAGAAACAACGCCAACAGCATGAACGCTACCCGCATCCAGACTAGGTAGAGAAGCAACAGAAAGGCTGACAGCAGGCCAAGCCGGAGCGCCGAACTGGCTGCGGCCGAGATCGTGCCCGAAAGCGAAGGCGTGCCGCCATGCATCAGCACGCGGCTTTTCTCGTAGAGGCCGACCGCCAGAAGCGGCCCGACGAGGAGGAAGCCGCCGGCTAACACCGGCACCAGGGACTCTAGTTTGGCGGCGCCGAGACCCAAGGTCAGTATGACGCCGCATGCTGTCGCTAGTGCCCCGTATGCGAGGCTGATGCCTGGACTGGTCCAAAGATCCCGCCAGCCCGCTGCCAGCCACTCCCATGGGCGGTCGAACGGAACAATCTTGATCCCGATGGTCGCAGGACTGGTGGGTTCGACTTCCGCCGCCGAAGCACCAATCCGTTCGCCATTGCTCATCCCATACCCCTCCCGAGCACTCCCGCGCAGTTCGCGCGCGTCAGCATCCCGAACAATCAGGCGGGAGGATTTGACCAGAATCAATTGATGCTGCGATGCCGGTTTTCGATCCTCCGACAAACCGATAACGACGCAAACATCCCCCTAGCTCAATAGGCGGATCTTGCCAGTACCGAGGGGCGCGCTTAAGTGCTGCGCAACGGGTGCGTCGTCGAGGCGCTACGTGCCCCAAGATCGATGCGAGGGAAGGATTACCCCATGAACAGGCGCGAACTTCTTCTTGCCGGGCTGGCTGCTGGTCTGCCGCTGCCGGCGTTTGCGCAGGATACCTTTCCAAACCGTCCGATGCGCTTGATCGTGCCGTTCTCTCCGGGTGGCGTAGTCGATGTGATCGCGCGGCTCTGGGTGGAAGAGATGAGGGGCCTGGGCACCTTCGTCATCGAAAACCAGGGGGGCGCGGGGGGCGTCACCGGTGCGCACAATGTGGCCCGGGCAACCGGCGACGGCTACACGATGCTGCTCGGCAATACGAGCACGCAGGTCGTCAACCCGCTGGTCATGGCCGTTCCACCGTACGATCCGTCGAAGGCATTCAAGACGATCAGCATCATCGCGAATTCGGCGGTCGCTGTCGCGGTCAACCCGAATGTGCCCGTCAAAACCATCCCCGAGCTCATCGGCTACATCAAGTCCAACAAGGACAAAGTTTCCTACGGATCGCCGGGGGCCGGAACCCTGACGCATCTGACCGGAGAAATCTTCAAGCAACTCGCCGGCACACCAGAACTCGCACACGTGCCTTATCGCGGGGCGGGGCCTGGCATCACCGATCTCGTGGCGGGACATATCCCGACAATGATGCTGAATATAACCAGCCAAGTACTCGAGTTGCATAGGACGGACAAGATCCGGATCCTGGCGGTGTGCACACCGAAACGGATCAGCGTTCTGCCCGACGTGCCGGCTGCGGCCGAAACGATGCCGTTACTCATCGCGCAGCTATTCACGGGGCTTTTCGTGCCTGCTTCGACGCCGGGTGACATCATCGAAAAGGTAGCAGGTGTGAACCGGGCCGCGATGGCGAGCAAAGCGTTCCAGCAGAAGCTCGTCGAAGCGGGATTCGAGCCGGTCAGCGATACACCGGCGGAGGCGCAGAAGTTCGTCGACGCGGAAATCGCGCGGCTGGGACCGCTGATCAAGTCGACCGGGTTCAAGCCAGCGGGTTGACCGGGAGGCACCGCGCAGGACCTGCTTCTTCACTCTCACCCCTCCCCGCAAGGGGGAGGGGGCTGCCGGTGTGCTGGAGCGCCTACTTGGGGCCTACTTGGGCGCCAAGACCATCACCATCTGACGGCCTTCGAAGCGCGGCTCAGCCTCCACCTTCGAGATGGTCTCGAGGTCTGCCTTGACGCGCCGCAGGACTTCCATACCGAGAGACTGGTGCGCCATTTCGCGACCACGGAAGCGCAAGGTGACCTTGACCTTGTCGCCTTCCTCGAAGAAGCGCTTGATCGACTTCATCTTCACGTCATAGTCGTGATCGTCGATGTTCGGGCGCAGCTTGATCTCTTTGATCTCGACGATCTTTTGATTCTTGCGCGCCTCAGCGGCCTTCTTCTGCTCTTGGTACTTGAATTTGCCGTAGTCGAGGATCTTGCAAACCGGAGGCGCTGCATCCGGCGAGATCTCTACAAGGTCCATACCGGCCGCAACCGCGCGATCAATCGCGTCCTGGCGATTAACCACGCCGACGTTCTGACCGGTTTCGTCAATCAAACGGATTTCACGGGCTCGGATCGCATCGTTGATCCTGGGACCGGTTGGCTCGCGCTCAGGCGCGTTCCGGGTCATTGGTTTACGGATGTTGCTTCTCCTTATGTGGTTTCAGATCATAAAGCCGACCCTGAGCCGGCTGCGGCGGCCAGAAGATATATATCCGATCGTCGACAATTGACTATTGCCCAATCGCAACAGACTTGCCAGCATCCCAACAAATGAGGCTGGCCGCGCCCCCGGTCAAGTCCGTGAATTCACATGCCAGGGGAGAGCCGGGCATTCAGCCGGTCAGTGTCCCGGGGCGGAACGGCATCCGGCGAGGGAACGTGAGGGCGGGGCTTCTCTCTCCTCCATGCTTCATTTACCGTGTCGGCCTTGATCCCAATTCCCGCCTCCCCACCCCCCGCCGGAGACCCCTATGGCAAAGCGCGATTTCAACGACCACTGCTGGAAAGACATCGTCGACAAGGAAATTCAGGACATCTACGCCTCCTACCACCGCGAGGTGTTCGTAGGGAAAAAGCCCGTGGTCCTGGCGATCGACCTCTACAAGAAGGCCTATTTCGGTGGGAACCGGCCGGTGACCGAGGTCAACAAGCTCTTCGACGGCAGTTGCGGCGAGAACGCCTGGAAGGCGTTGCCGCACACGCAAACGTTGTTTGCGGCAGCGCGGGCCGCCGGGGTTCCGATCATCTATTCGACGCGCCACGCGGAGACGGGCGGCGTGCACTCGACAAACCGCAAGAAGCTCCCGGAAACGGAGGATGACTATGCGATCCAGACCGAACTCGCGCCGCAGCCGGGAGAACTCGTGATCTACAAGGAGCGCGCTTCGGCATTCTTCGGCACGCCGCTCGTCACGCACCTCAGGAAGCTTGGCGCGGAAAGCCTGATCATCTGTGGGGAAAGCACGTCGGGATGCGTACGCGCGTCGACTGTCGATGCCTACTCGCTGGGATTCCACAACACGGTCGTCGAGGAGTGCACCTACGACCGCTCGATGCTGTCGCACAAGGTCAACTTGTTCGACTTGCATCACAAGTATGCCGACGTGATGCACGTAGAGGACGTCGTCGGACATCTCCATGGGCTCGTGAAGCACAAGAAGAGCGCCTGAGGGGTTTCAGGGTCGTACGGGCCCATGAATGATCAGGGGAGGCATCGAATGCTCAAGGCGATCTCGATCGCGGCGACAGTGCTTGCCGCGATGGCGCAGGCGTCTGGCGCGATGGCACAGTCTTATCCGGACAGGAACGTCAGGGTGACGATCCCGTTCCCGGCTGGCGGCGCCGCGGACGTACTCGGCCGTATCGTGCTCGACAAGGCCGCCGGCGCTACCGGACAACCGTTCGTGATCGAAAACCAGGCTGGCGCTGGCGGCAACGCCGGGACGGCAGCAGTGGCGCGCGCGGAACCCGACGGCTATCGCATCGGGCTCATTCCTTCCGGGCCACTCAGCGTGAACAAGACGCTGTCGAAGGCCCTACCCTACGATCCGGAGAAGGACTTCGAGCCGATCACACTGCTGGCGCGCATGCCGAACATCATCGTCGTCACCAACGCTTTGCCGGTGCGCTCGCTAAAGGAACTGATCGAGTACGTGAAGGCGCGGCCGGGGCAGGTGAACTATTCGTCGATCGGGCCCGGCTCGTCGCAACACATCGCAGGCGCGTATTTCGAGCAGATCACGGGCACGAAGATGACTCACGTGCCGTATCGCGCGTCACCACAGCTGGTCACGGATCTCGTTACCGGAATCATTCCGTTGAGCTTCCAATTGATCCCGAATCTGCTGGGCCAACTGCAGGCCGATCAGCTTCGGCCGCTCGCCGTGACTTCCACGGCACGCTCGCCGTCACAGCCCAACGTGCCAACGACGGTCGAGCTGGGATTGCCGACATTCATTTCGGACGCATGGTTCGCGATGGTTGCGCCGAAAGGTACGCCCCGCGCTATCGTCGACAAGCTCAACAAGGCGATCGTCGAAGCGGTGAAGGATCCGGCGACCAACAAGCGGCTGGTGGAAGCCGGCATCGATCCGGCAACCTCGACACCGGAGGAGCTGCGCGCGTTCATCTCGGCCGAAGTTTCGAAATGGAGGGATGTCGTGACCAAAGCTGGGATCACAGTGGAGTGAGCCTGGGCGCTGTGGCTACTTCGCGAGCTGCCAGCCGGCCGCGATCCATTTGTCCCGCAGCGCGGGGCCGGTCAGGGCCATCACGAAATCGCGGGCTTCTTTGGGCTGGGTGCTGCTCGCGGGGATTGCGGCGGCGTAGACGGTCCAGAGTTGAAGTGCTTCGGGCAATGGTGCGACGAGTTTCGCGCCTTTCGCATGGATCTCGCTGATCAGCACGATCGCGAGTTCGGCCTTGCCTTCCGCGACCTTCGCGGCGGCGTCGTCGCCACCGGTCGCGTGGACGCCCTTCGCCGTCACAACGGCCGTGATGCCGAACGAGTCCGACATTCTGATCAGGTGGAGGTAAGACGTCCCACCGAGCTTGGGATCGGTATAGGCAATCGACTTCGCAGCGAAGAGAGCCTGTTTGACAGCTTCCGGCGTCGAGACATCCGGCAGGGCTGCGCCTTCGCGCACGACCACGCCGAGGCCGATGCGGCCGAAATCGACACGGCTCCCCGGCGTCATCTTACCGGTCTTTTCGAGTTCGCCCATCAAAGTCGCCGAGGCGATAATGAGATCGGCCGGCTTTCCGGACGCGATGATCTCGCGCAGTTGTCCAGTGGAGCCGATGGTAAACTTGAACTGCCGGCCTGTACTCTTCGAGTAGTCGTCGATCACGCCACGGAGAACGCCACGGACGGCGCCGGCCGAAATGACTTCGAGATCAGCCGCGAAGACGGTGAACGGTTGCCAAAGCAGGCTGGACAGAAGGCATAGCGCGGCGGCGACACTACTCTTGGCGTTCGTCATTTGGGCCACGGATGCCTCCCTGTACACTTTTTGGCAAGTGTAACAGGCCTGCTGTAGGGAGTCGTGCGCTAACGCTTCTCCAGCTTTCCTACACAAGACCGCTTTTCGTGAGTCGCGGACATAGCGCATATTGGG
>CANJPN010000238.1 GCA_947475855.1 Bradyrhizobiaceae bacterium | reverse complement strand
GGGTGCAAGTTCGAACCACTGTCCGCCGCTCCAAACCCCAAGGCGATCGGGTTCGGCCTTGCTCCGCGGCACCGCCAATTCGACGAGGTCATAGGTGAGTGCCCGCGATACGAGCGCTTCGAGCCGACCCCTCACAAGGACATATGGCTTCAGACCCCCGCTTCCCACTTCCATCTCGAATCGCAGCGGCGCTTGCGCACCGCAGACGACGACATCCCCGACATTCGTCCGAAACGTGAGCGTCTGCGCCGCCTCTTCGCCGTCGACCTGCAACTCGACGGCCGTGAACGGCGCATCTTCGACGATGACATCGACCTTTTCTGCCGGCGTTACGAGAAAATACCGGCCGTCAGCATCTCTCCGCAACACCCGCGCGAACAGTTTGACCAGCGCGATGCGCCCGATCGGCGAGCCTTGATACAGCCATGTAC
The DNA here is from genome assembly GCA_947475855.1 of Bradyrhizobiaceae bacterium. Classification (GTDB taxonomy): domain Bacteria; phylum Pseudomonadota; class Alphaproteobacteria; order Rhizobiales; family Hyphomicrobiaceae; genus CAMDPA01. Next base: position 8,301 of record CANJPN010000238.1, on the reverse strand, counting down.
CGTCAGCCTTAATCGCCATGCCGATGTCGCCGCAGTAGGGTGGATCCCATTGCTCGACCGGCGCGGGCTTTGCGCCATCCTTGGCCCGGAGAAGGGCTTCGAGACCCTGAATCCGCGTGGCGTCGCTCATCCATACGCCTCCTCGATGCCGTAATAACCCGAACTCAAGTCAACGATTGCGTCGATCATCATAAAGTGACCACACTGACGAGCTGAGAGTTTCATTAACTTGTTGTGACGTTCTATAAAGGCACCATGAGCACCCTCACTCAGACGGACGAGAACATCGTCCCCCGCATCGAGGCCGCTGGCGAGCGGCTGAAGCGCGTCCATAAGGCTGCGGCCTCCGTGATCTTCGGCCAAGATCTCGTGATCGAGCGTACGCTCGTCACTTTGTTGGCAGGCGGCCACGCCCTGCTGATAGGCGTTCCGGGTTTGGCGAAAACCCTGCTTGTCGAAACCCTAGGCAAGGTCCTTGGGCTCGAAGCCAAGCGCATTCAGTTCACGCCCGACTTGATGCCGTCGGATATCATCGGCTCCGAGGTGCTGGAAGACAACCCCGGACAGCGGCGCGCGTTCCGCTTCATTCCTGGCCCGATTTTCACGCAGCTCCTGATGGCTGACGAAATAAATCGGGCGAGCCCCAAGACGCAGTCGGCGCTTTTGCAGGCGATGCAGGAGCATCATGTCACGGTCGCAGGCCAGCGTCACGATACGCCGGCCCCGTTCCACGTGCTTGCGACACAGAATCCGCTCGAGCAGGAAGGTACTTATCCGCTTCCAGAAGCCCAGCTCGACCGCTTCCTCCTGCAGATCGACGTTACATATCCGGATCTCGCTGCCGAGCGCCGGATGTTGTTCGCGACGACAGGCACCGAGGAGCGAAAGCTCGAGGCGATTTTCTCGCCGCAGGAATTGATGGCGGCTCAGCGTCTGGTGCGCCAGATCCCGGTCCCAGACAAAGTCGTCGAGGCCATTCTGAAGCTGGTTCGCTCTGCCCGTCCCGGCGCCGATGCTGGCGACGAAGCCAGCCGCCTGATCGCTTGGGGCCCCGGCCCACGTGCGAGCCAGGCGCTGATGCTCGCCGTCCGTGCCAAGGCTTTGATCGATGGCCGTCTCGCGCCGTCGGTCGAGGACGTGGTCGCGATGGCCGAGCCGGTCCTCAAGCATCGTATGGCGCTGTCGTTCGCGGCCCGCACCGAGGGCCAGGATATCGGCGGCGTCATCAAGCGGCTCGCCGAGCGCGTGGCGTGATCTAGCGCTGACCGTCCAGTCGGGAGCCAGCATGGCTGCAAGATCGACAGTAGCAGGTAACGCACAGGGTGAGCCCGCCTCGCGGGTATTCGAGCTGGAAGGCGAGGCGCATGGCCTCGCCGACCGGCTTCCTGAGCTTTTGATGGAGGCTATGCGCATTACTTCGACGGTGGCGCATGGCATCCACGGTCGTCGCCGGGCAGGCCCCGGCGAGACCTTCTGGCAGTTCCGGCAATTCCAGCAGATGGATGCGGCAACGCTGATCGATTGGCGCCGCTCCGCGAGTTCCGACCACCTGTACGTGCGTGAGCGCGAATGGGAGGCTGCACATACGGTCTGGCTCTGGCCCGATATGTCGCCGTCGATGCAGTTCGCCAGCCACCTCTCGAAGGTGACGAAGCACGATCGCGCATTGATCCTGATGCTTGCACTGTCCGAGCTGCTCGTGCGCGGTGGTGAGCGTATTGCTTTGCTCGGCCTGACACGACCATCTGCCAGCCGGAAAGCTACCACCAAGATCGCCGAGACGCTCGCCGCCAACGCGACGCTTCCGCTACTCAAGGCGAGCCTGCCGCCGCCCGAGCGACTGTCGCGTTATTCCGGTGTCGTGTTGCTCTCCGATTTCCTCGATCCACCTGACGTGATCGCCGAGCGCCTCACGGTTCTCGCAGCCGGCGGCGTGACTGGACACATGATCCAGGTCCTCGACCCGGCAGAGGAGACGCTGCCCTATAGTGGACGGACTGAATTCATCGGCCTCGAAGGCCAGGAACGCTGGACGGCAGATCGGGCCGAAGCGCTCCGCACTGACTACCGCGAGGCCTTGCTGGCCCACCGCGCACAGCTTGAAGAAACAGCGCGCCGGCTCGGCTGGTCGTTCATGGTCCACCATACGGACCGCCCGGCGTCGGAGCCTATACTGTACCTCATCATGCGCATGAGCAACGCCGGCGGCGACTATCGCCTCATGCCATCCGCAACGTCCCCAGCCTCTCGGCCAGAGGGAGCGCAGGCCTCATGAGCATTGGCGCATTGGCGTTTCTCAGTCCGTGGCTGCTCGCCGGCTTGCTGGCCCTGCCGATCATCTATTGGTTGCTGCGCACGGTGCCGCCGCGCCCGCGGCAGGTCCAGTTCCCGGCAACCCGTATCCTCGTCGGTCTGCGCAACAAGGAGCGCACGCCTTCCAAGACGCCGTGGTGGCTGATGCTGATTCGGCTCGCTGCCGCAGCGTTCGTCATCCTCGCGCTGGCCGAGCCGGTGCTCAATCCCAACCGTGAGTCCGCGATGCGGGGCTCCGGCCCCGTCGCTATCGTCGTCGATAACACGTGGGCCGCCGCGCCGAACTGGGCGGAGCGCGTGCGCATGATCGACCGGCTGATAGCCGAAGCCGAAGGTCGTAGCCGGGCAGTCGTCGTCGTTGGAACCGCGATTACCGGCAAAGCCCCTGCCCTCCGCATCGAGCCGCCGCAAGCCGCGCGCTCGACTGCCGCCGCGATTCAACCGCAGCCTTTCGCACCGGTTCGCGAGGCGGTTGGCCAGGCGCTTGAGACGCTCATCGCAAGGGAAGGGGATGCCAGCGTCGTTTGGCTCACAGATGGCCTCGATCATGATGGCAAAGCCGGAGCGTTCGCGTCCCTGTTGGGGCGCATCGGTCGTGGCAGTTTTTCCGTCGTCGAGACCGGCGCGGGCCGCGATCCAATCGGCCTCGCGGCATCGCTTGGCCAAGGCGGTCGCCTCGAAGGTGTCGTGCAACGCACGGGCGGTGGCGCACGCGACGGCATCATTCATGCCTTTTCCGAGCGCGGCCAGCGCCTGGGCGAGGCGACATTCCGGCTTGCTCCGAGCGAAACCAAGGCGACGGCCACGTTCGATCTGCCGCTCGAGCTTCGCAATCAGGTTGTGCGCATCGAGGTCGCGGGCGAACGTTCGGCAGGCGCTGTCCATCTGCTGGACTCGCGCACCCAATGGCACCGGGTTGGTCTAATTTCCGGCGATAGCCGCGACCAGGACCAGCCCTTGCTCGGCCCGCTCTACTATATTGCGCGCGCCCTTGGCCCCTATGCTGAACTCGTCGAGGCCAAGGATGCGAACGTCGCCACGTCCCTGGATCTAGCGGTCAAGCGCAATGCGACCGTGATCGTCATGGCGGATATCGGGACGTTGTCGGGAAGCGTGAAAGCGCAGGTCGAGCAATGGGTGCAGAAGGGTGGCGTCCTGGTCCGCTTCGCTGGACCCCGGCTGGAGAAAGGTGGCGATGATCTGATCCCCGTGCCGCTGCGCCTTGGCGGTCGCACCCTCGGCGGCGCACTGTCGTGGTCTACGCCGCAACCGTTGAGCCCCTTCACCGAGGACAGTCTGTTTGCAGGCCTCCCCACGCCGCCCGATGTGACCGTCAATCGTCAGGTGCTCGCAGATCCGGCACGCCTTGCCCAGCAGACCAAGGTGTGGGCGCGCCTCAAGGACGGCACACCGCTAGTCACCTCGCGCGAGCGGGGGCAAGGTCAGATCGTCCTGTTCCACGTCACTGCCAATGCCGAGTGGTCGAACCTGCCCTTGTCCGGTCTCTTCGTGGAGATGCTCCGCCGGATATCGACCCTTGGCCGCACCGCCACGTCGGGAAGCGGCGGCGGCACGGCTGTCACTGATCCCACGGCCACGGCAGCCGCTGAGACAGGCTCCGACGTCGGCACGATACTGGCGCCGTTGCAGACCTTGGACGGCTTCGGCACGCTGCGATCGCCGCCGCCGACCGCGCAGGCGATCCCATCGGGAAGGCTTGCGGAAACCAGCCCTTCGGCAGATTATCCGCCTGGCTATTACGGACCGCAGGGCACGCCTCGCGCCTTGAACCTCGTGGAATCGCGTACTGTGTTGCGGCCGTTGCCGGCGTTGCCTGCCGGAGCAGAGCGCCGTGCATATGAAGGCCAGGTTGCTACGCCATTGAAGCCCTCTTTTCTGACGGCCGCTCTCATGTTGTTGTTCGCAGACATTGTTGCAGTCATCCTCCTGCAGCTCGGCGGCCAGATCTTTGGCGGGGGCGGCGGTGGAATAGGCGCAACGGCAAGCAGCATCGGCAGTCGTCTGAAGGGACTGGGCACCGGCCTCGGCGCCAACCTGCGTGGCCCCGGTGCAGGCGCCGCCATTGCGTTCGTCATTGCGGGCGGAATGTTGATCGCGGGTATCGAACAAGCCTCGGCGCAATGGCAGGTGCCGCCGCGGTTGCCACAGACCACTCCATTCGACAGGCAGCCCCAGCTCCAGCAGCAGCGTCCCGCTCAGGTCGTGCGCCCCGCAAAACCTGTGACACCTCTGGAAGATCAGGCACTGAAGGCAACCTCGCGGGTCACGTTCGGCTACGTGCTGACCGGCGACCAGATCGTCGACAATACCAGCAAGGAAGGCCTCAACGGCCTCGTCAAGGTTCTCGGCTTCCGCACTTCCGTCGAGCAGGCCGGCGTCAACTCGATCAACATCGACAGCGACGATATCGCCTTTTTCCCGATCCTCTATTGGCCGGTCCTTCCCAACGCGCAGCCCTTGAAGGAAACGACGCTGGCCAAGATCGACGCCTACATGAAGGAAGGTGGCCTGATTATCTTCGACACGCGCGATTATGGCCAGGGCCTGCCTTCCGGGTTCAACGTCAACCGCGGCGGCGAGACAGGCACGGCTCTGCAGCGCCTGCTCGGGCGGCTCGACATCCCGCGCCTCGAAGCCGTGCCGGAAACGCACGTGCTGACCCGCGCGTTCTATCTGCTGCGGACTTTCCCGGGCCGCTGGGAAGGTGGCCAGCTCTGGGTCGAGGCCGACTCCGGCGAGGATGCCGAAAGCGGCCGCAAAGCCCGCCGCGCCGACGGCGTCACGTCGATCATCGTCACCTCGAACGACTTTGCTTCCGCCTGGGCGTTGGACGACCGAAATCGGCCGCTCTATCCGGTCGTACCCGGCGGCGAGAGCCAGCGTGAGATGTCATTCCGGGCCGGTGTCAACATCGTGATGCATGCCCTGACCGGCAACTATAAAGCCGACCAGGTCCATGTCCCGGCCCTGCTCGATCGGCTGGGACAATAGCTTTGATTTCTCCTCCCCCCTTGTGGGGGAGGTGGCCCCGTAGGGCCGGAGGGGGGAGGGCCCCACGGCGCTAGGTTACTTGAACTGCCCCCACCCCTAACCCCTCCCCACAAGGGGGAGGGGACAGAGAGTGCTGATGTCCAACTGGTCCATAGACTTCTCGCCGATGGTGCCGATACCGCTCTTTTGGGCGGGTGTGGTACTGGCCGTCGCATTGGTCGGCGTTCTGCTGTTGCGCCGCGCACCGGGCGGCGCACTCCGCGCATTGGCGCTCGGCTTGCTTGTCACGGCGCTTGCGAACCCGACGCTCAAGGAAGAGGAGCGCGAAAACCTCGGCAACGTCGCGATCGTCGTCCTCGATGAATCGACCTCGCAGTCTCTCGCCGGCCGGCCTCAGCAGATGGAGGACATCCGTCGCGATATCGAAGGCAAGCTCGGCAAGATCCCCGGCCTCGAAGTGAAGTGGGTACGCGCCGCCCGTCCGGACGATACACGCGGCGGCACCAACCTGTTCACGGACCTCAATCAGGCATTGGCCACCACGCCGCCCGATCGCCTTGCCGGCGTTATCATGATCACCGACGGGCAGGTCCACGACGTGCCGAAATCGGCCGCCGGCCTTGGCTTCGATGCGCCCGTCCATGCTCTGCTGACGGGCCGCCCCGACGAATTCGACCGCCGCATCGAGATCGTGAGCGCGCCGAAGTTCGGCATCGTCGGCCAGACCCGCACCATCGAAGTTGCAGTCCGCGAAACCGGCCGTTCGAGAAGTTCGGGTGACCAGATCACGCTCCGCATTCGCCGCGAAGGCCGCCCCGACGAGTTGCGCCGCGCTGAGCTGAACCGCAAGATCGCCATCGAGATGCAATTCCCGCGTCCGGGCCAGAACATCCTCGAGGTCGAGCTGCCGGCTGTTCCGGGTGAACTCACCCCCGCCAACAATCGCGTCGTGGTGACTGCTGAAGGTGTGCGCGAGAATCTTCGCGTTCTGCTCGTCTCCGGCGAGCCGCACGCCGGCGAGCGCACGTGGCGAAACCTTCTCAAGTCAGACGCCGCGGTCGATCTCGTCCACTTCACGATTCTGCGTCCGCCCGAGAAACAGGACGGCACGCCGATCAATCAGCTCTCGCTGATCGCGTTCCCGACGCGCGAGCTGTTCCAGGTCAAGATCCGCGAATTCGACTTGATCATTTTCGATCGCTACCAGCACCGTAACATCCTGCTGCGCCAGTACTACGATAACATCGCCCAGTACGTTCGCGAGCATGGTGGCGCGCTGCTGGTTGCTGCTGGCGACGACTACGCGGGCCCCACAAGTCTCATCAATACGCCGTTGTCGTCTGTATTGCCGGCAGCGCCGACCGGCCGCGTCTACGAGATGCCGTTCAAGGCCAAGCTGACGAAGCAGGGTCATATGCATCCCGTCACGCGCGACCTGCCCGGTGGCAAGACCGACAAACCAACCTGGGGCAACTGGTACCGCCAGGTCGAAGTCACGAATCCGCGCGGCCAGGTCGTGCTGCAAGGCGCGGACGACAAGCCGCTGCTGGTTCTCGATCGTCGTGAAAAGGGCCGCGTCGCGCTGCTGACCTCGGACCATGCCTGGTTGTGGGCACGCGGCCATGATGGCGGCGGCCCGCACACCGATCTGCTGCGCCGTCTCTCGCACTGGCTGATGAAGGAGCCCGATCTTGAAGAGGAGCGCCTGCTGGCAACCTCGAAGGGGCTGAAGCTCACCATCGAGCGCCGGACGATGGAAACCGCGATCAAGCCCATCACGGTCTCGCCCCCCGGCGGCGGCGATTCCGAAGTGACGCTCGAGAAGGCCGGCGAAGGCATCTGGCGCTCGACGATAGACGTCAAGGAACCCGGCCTCTACAAGCTGCAGACGCCGAGCGAAGCGGGGGTACTGACGGCCGTCGCACTCGCTGGCGTCGACGATCCGCGCGAGATGTCGGAAGTAACCGCGACCGACGCCAAGCTGAAGCCTTTGGTCGAAGGTACCGGCGGCGGCGTGTTCTGGACGCGCGGTGCCGGACTGTTCGGTGCGGTTGCCAGTGACACGGCAGTCGATGTGCCCCGCGTCACCATGATGTCGGGCGCGCGCGTGCTTGCTGGCTCCGGCTGGCTCGGCCTTAAGGATCGCGAAGCCTACGTGACGCGCGGCATCAAGCTGACGCCGATGTTCACCGGCCTCCTCGCCCTCGCCGCCCTCCTGTTCTTCATCACCCTCGCCTGGTGGCGCGAAGGAAAATAGAAGCTCGAGCTGTTGTCTCCGGTCGGGGTTTGAGCCGAGAGCCGGGGCCTTCACACGTATCGGTTCATGGCACTGGCGGCAGCACTTACCCGACAGACCCCGTACTGTTGGGCCTTAACTCCCCGGCCCCTCGTCGAACCTCACCTTGCCGATCAACTCGATCGCTTTCGCCTGATGTTTAGCCACGTCAGCCAGGGGCACGTCGTCGAGCTTCGCCGTGCCGAAACTGGCGACCAGGCCCGAAGGCTCCACGCCCTCGCGTACCGGATACTCGTGGTTTTCCTGCGCATAGACGAACTGCGTTGGCTGTGAGGTCAGGAAATCCATCAGCAGCGCCGCATTGTTGAGCCCCGGCGCGTCCTTGATCATCGCCATGCCGGACAAGCTGACGTGCGAACCGCGATCGCCCGCATTCGGAAACACGATGTTTACAGCGTTGCCGGTCGCTTGCTGCGCCGGATCCTTCGACGCACGCAGACCGCCGATGTAGTAGGTGTTGACCAGCGCAACATCGCAGCTACCGGCTTGAACGGCGGCAATCTGGTCGCGATCGCCCCCGGTGGGCTTTCGCGCGAGGTTCACTTTCAGCCCGCGCAGCCAAGCCTCAGCCGCCTCGGCCCCTTTGTGCTCGATCATCGAAGCGGTCAGCAGCACGTTGTAGGGGTGCAACCCCGAGCGCATGCAAAGTTTACCTTTCCACTTGGGATCGGCCAGTTCCT
>CANJPN010000237.1 GCA_947475855.1 Bradyrhizobiaceae bacterium | reverse complement strand
GCATGTTCCTGCAATCGATCATGATCGCGGCGCGTGCAGAAGGTTTGGAGACGGTTCCGCAGGCGGCATTCTGCGTCTTTCACGATACGATACAGCGGATGCTCGCCATTCCGGACGCAGAGATGGTGGTTTGCGGCATGGGGCTCGGTTACCCGGAGCCGGACGCGAAGGTTAATTCGTTCCGCACCGAACGGGAGCCGCTTGAGAATTTCGTCACGTTCATGGATCGGATTTGAGCGCGAGGAAAATGGGGACACATACAATTTCGGGGCCCAAGGCTCCACCTGAATACCCTGTTGTTTCCGCGGAGCGTTCAAAACAACGATGTCGTCCCGGTGCTCGTCACCGGGACCCCGCGTGCCACTTGCTCGAACTTCGGCGATCTGGCCGCACTGGATCCCGGTGACGAGCACCGGGATGACAATGAAGCACTTCCATCCATCGCCACGGACGCCGTGGAGATGGCTTGGAATATCGGGTGGCGGGGCGTGGAACACCGCAGTGAATTTGAGTTTGAGCGGCGATCCGCCGCCCCGCCTCGAACTTGGATCATGGCAGCTCGCCCCATGACCCCGCACCGCGAACGGTATGAACCGGATTTGACGGTTCACTCGCATCCCGTGCGTCGCAGGCGGCATCCGCGTGATGCTTCACTCCTGCGAGATCCGAGCCCGCACCTCGCCGACAAGACGCCTCCGGTTGGCGACCCGATGTGATGCGGACGAGGGGAGGATAGCCGCGACGTGGTGGTGCGGGGATAAGTGTGGAGACGTGAGCGACGGCACGTCGGGCTCGATGGCCTCGCGGCCATGCAAGGGGCCTCGCCCCTTGCAACCCCGACCAGGGACGCGTCCCTGGACCCGCGATTTTAAAGAGGGGGCGAGATGACGAGGGTGCGGAAGGAACGGACTCTGGCGAGGCCGAGCGACACCCCGATTGCCCGGCCATCGCCAAGTCCGCTAGGCTATCCAAAGCCGCCCAGGGGCGACTTCGTGCTTCGGGCCACAACCGGAATATGCCGAGCAAGGACGATCTGTCATAGCGTGTTCTTGAGGTCACGCAAATGTCCTCGGGCGGGCGCAAGACTGCAGCGATGCGATCGCGCAGCATCGGATTGCCCACTCGCAACCGGCCAGCGACCGCACCCAGTCATCATGAGCAGCCCTGGACGCTCTATTGGCGCGCCCGATGCGACCGTGATCGCACCGGCTCTGTCCACCCGGTTGCCCGGGCTTATCGAGCATGCTGGCAGGAGGGAGAACGCGGGCCACCCGGAAGCCGATGTTGTTGTTCCGGTTGTCGGGTTCGTTCCTGTTGCGGTTCGCCGCGCGCATGTTCCTGGTGTTGTTGTTCCAGGAGCCGCCACGAAGCACGCGAGTTTAAGGGCCACTCAGGCTCCGATCCGAGCCCCCATGGCGAGCAGCCCGTGCCGGAGATCATTGGCAGACGGTCGAGCCTGCCTCGGTTCAGTTGGTACCACGTGTCCTCAGGGCACGGTCGCCAAACATCGATGAATCCACCGCTCTTTCGATTGGGACGATAACGTCGCATCCAAAAATTTGGCGGTTCGGCGCTTCGCGCCGAACACGTGATCGTCCTGTGGTCGCGATCGAGCAATCAACAAAATAGGTAAAGTAATGAAGAAGAAGGGGGTAATTAGATCCTGGCAGGAGGGAGAACGCGGGCCACCCGGAAGCCGAGGTAGATGAACCGGAGGCCGGGATCGTCCCAGGTGCGGTACGCCGCGCGCACGCTCCCGGGGATGATGAACCAGGAGCCGCCACGAAGCACGCGAGCGCTACAGTTCGGCTCTGTTGCCGCCGTTCCGTCCGTGGGTGCCTTGTCATACAAAACAGGGCAGTCCTCGACCCACTCCATGACGTTCCCATGCATGTCGTGCAGGCCAAAGGTGTTGGGCTTCTTCTTGGCCACAGGCTGCGTCTTGCCGTCCGAGTTGTCGCTGTACCAAGCGTATTCGCCGAGCCGCGCGTCATCATCGCCGAACGACCAGCGACCTTGATTACCGGCCCGAGCCGCATATTCCCATTCGGCCTCGGTCAGCAGGCGGTATTCCTTGCCTGTCATTCGCGACAGCCAAGTCGTATAGGTCTTGGCCTCGTCCCAAGACACATTGATCACGGGTCGATCGCCGCGTCCGAACCCACCGTCAGGCGGTTTCTGGCAAGCACCGGCGGCGACGCAGGCGGCGTACTCGTCGAAGGTGACCTCGGTCTTGCCTACCGCGAAGGACTTGGCGATCGCCACTTCGCGCTGCGGCCCCTCACTCTCATAGCGATCCTTCTCGCTGTCGGGCGAGCCCATCATGAACTTGCCCGCCGGCACCACGATCATCGTTGGGCAGCCTGTGGAGCACTCCTTGAAAGCGGAGTCCGGTCCCCGTTTGCCAGCCTTGTTCTGCTCCTGCGCGGCCGTGAGCACTGATGGGCCCATCCTGAAGCGCCAGTGGTATTGCTCGATCAAGTATTTCTGATTCCACACTCCAATTGCGCCAAGAACGATGCAGCCGAACAGCCCGGCTGCGCCAGCGAGTGCACGCTGTCCGCGCCGCACCGCGGCAGCCAGATCGTTGAGTGCCTTCTCACGCTCGCCCTGGGCGGCCTTCTCTCGTTCCAGCGCCTTCTCGCGTTCAGCCTGGGCTGCAGCCATCTGATCGAGCCGCTGCCGCTCGGCTGTCGAGCGCGCGGCCTCGGCGTCCTCGCCGGCCTTGATGAACTCATGATGCAGCAGACTCGGCTCGGGCGCATATTGCGGCGGGTTGGCAAGCCAAGCCTTGGCGGCGGCCAGCTCGTCGCCGCGAAACAGCAGAGCGTCGTTGCGCCCCCGGCCATCCCATCGTAGTGAGGCCTCGCCGATCCTGGTGTGCTCGCGGATCCAGCCGAGATCGGTCTTGAGCGCAGTCGTCAGTGCCGTCAGTGACGGCACCGACATCAGCGGCTTGTCGAAAAAGATGTAGTTGAGCTGCTTGAGGCGCGGCGGCACTTGCGCCTCCTCTACACGGCGCCATACGATCGGCAACAATCGCTTCTTGAGCTCGACCGTGCGCTCGACCTCCCAGGCGCAGCGCTCGGAGGCGACGGCATCGGGCGAGATTACGAACACGACGGTGTCGGCCGCCTCGATAAGCCGGCCGAGCCGAGCCTCCCAGTCCTCGCCAGCGGCGATGTCGTGCTTGTCGAGATAAGGCTCGAATCCAGCGAGCTGCAAGCCAGCCAGCAGCTCCTGCGCAAAGTCCTCGTCCTTGCGCGAGTAGGAGATGAAGACCTTGAACTTGCTGTCGGCCGCTGCGCCAGCGTCTGCCATCCCGAGGAGCCCCCACCAGCCATTCCCTTCGACTGGCTCATGCTAGGCCCGAGCACTGCGGCCATGCAAGGCGGCAACACGTGTCGGTCGGGATCAATCGGACCCGATGCAGGTCAAGAATTACACGTAGTTGGCGTTGGAAGGGAGATTGTGTCCGCCCAGCATCAGGTGTTGGCGCACCGCAACTTCGACCGAGTTGGGTCACGTCCAGTCCTTGAGCAGACCGTCGGTGCGACTTGTGTTGATCGTACAGCGGACATGCCGGTAGCGGCAAGAACATCGAGCTGTGCGGGGCCGCTGCTGTATAAAATTTCCAAAAATAGAGCGAGTGGCCACCGCCATGGCTGGGAGATAGCGGAGGCGCTGTCGAGGATCGCGCCCAACCGACGCGGGGAGTGCGATACGCTGCTGGCCTTCATTCGTGGCGAAGTGTCGTGAATTTGGGCCTGCACGAAGCTGCCGCCCCTCACCCCGACCCTCTCCCCGTGAATTACGGGGAGAGGGGGAAGTGGGAGAATGAAAAACCGTGCCGCGCCGGCCTCCCCTTTCGAGGGGGAGGGGCGTGCTGGTATGGTTCGGGGTGGCCACTATCGATGCGCCTGGGCACCACGGGTTCGGCATTGGCGGCAGGCGGCAGGCTCATGACTTATGAGACCACTCTCTTCTTCGCCGTGCTGTTCTCGGTTGCGGGGTTGCCTGCGTATGCCGTGTCGAGGATGCCGGCGCTTCGACCGCAGCCGGCATGGAAGAAGGCGCTCGTGTTCATCGGCGCGACGCTCGGCCTATTGCCGCCAGCGTTGTTTCCCGCATTGATGATCATGTTCTATGTGTTCGGCATCGATATGCTGGATTGACGAGCGTAGTCGGCTGACGCAACACATTCTTCCCGGGCGATCGCTTCGCAAGAGCGCTAGGGGATACCTCAGGAACCGATTGCAAGATCATGAGCCCGGCTGAGCGCGAGGAAGTGCCGTGGCGGATTCAGGCGGCCGTGTATGGCGTCGGCTTGTTCAGTACGTCGATCTACTACATCGGTTCGGTGATCATCCCGCTCTACGTCTATACGATGAACCCGTCGCCGCTGCTGTTCGGGTTGATGTTCAGCGTGCCGCATCTGCTGCCACTGGTTCTGTCCATTCACGGTGGCGCAATGATGGACCGGCTCGGTGCGCGGCAGGTGATGGTTGCGATCGCGGCGCTTGGTGCGGTGGTGCCGCTGCTGTATCCGGTTGCGCCGACGATATGGGTGCTGATGCTTCTGCAGATGCTGCTGGGGCTGTCCGAGTCGCTCGGCTGGCTCGGTGCGCAGACGATGATCGGGCAGTACATGCAAGGCCGCACCGTCTATGCGGGACGGCTCAGTGCCGTGATCCGTATCAGCCAGCTCGCCGCCCCGCCGCTGGCTGGCATCGCCTGGGATCTATCGGGGCCCTGGGGGGCTTTCATCCTGATGTCGGTGTGGGCGTCAGGTTCGATTTTCTGTGCGCTGTGGTTGCCGGCGCTGCCGCCCGGCAAGGGCGAGCACGATGTGAGTGCGCCGCGCGTGCAAATCCGTATGCGAGACCTGATGCCGAAGCTTGCGGACTACATCACGGCGTTTCAACTTCTGCGTTCGCCGGCCGTGGTGCTGATCGTGGTGCTCGGCGCGATGATGCACGTCGGGAATGCCATGCAAGGCTCCTTCTATGTCGCCTGGCTCACGGAGATGAGGATCACGGGCACGTCGATCGGGCTGTTGAGCGCGGCGGGCGCGATCGGGGCCGCTTTGTTCTCGCTGCTGACGACACACCTCATGCGCTACATGGGAGGCCTGTGGATCGCGTTGTTGTCGATCTGGGCCGGTCTTCTCCTGATTTGCATCACGCCGTTGCTTGGGAGTTATTTTCTGCTTCAGGTGGCGATGTTTTTGCGGTCCGGCGCGAACGGGCTTGCGCAACCGCTGATCATTTCGCTGGTGTTGCGCGGTGCTGGGCGGTCGAACCAAGGTAAGGCCGTGGGGCTTCGCGGAACCGCGAACCGGATCGCGTCGATCGCGGCTCCGCTGGCAATGGGCGTCATCGCTGAAATTGCCGGGCTCGAAGCGTCCTTCTACATAGTCGGGGTGGCGATCAGCGCGATCATCGCAGCGATTGCCGTTTATCTCTGGCGGCGGCCCGAAATGAGCCAAGCGGGTGAAGATTAAGTGCTCCCCTACTTTCGTGCGCTTGGCGGCTGCATCAGCACCTGTACGCGGTCGGTGAGCGATTTCGGTGCGCCGACGATTTCGGTGACGAGCTTGCTCATGGGTTCGCCGGCAAGTGGATCGATGTCGAATGCCAGGCGCTTGGCGTCGGCGAGAAACACCTCGTCCTTCATGAGGGCGTCGAAGCTGTCGCGAATGGTTTTCACGCGTTCGGCCGGCACACCCGCCGCCAAAAAGAGCGGATAGCTCATCGCATATTTCAGGGACCAGAACCGTAGCACCTCGTGCGCGTCTTTATTGTCGGCCGCGAGTTCCACTGCTGTCGGTACGTCGGGGAGCTGTGGTATGCGCTTTTCGCTCGCTTGCAGGAGGACGCGGACTTTTTTGTCGCGCCACCAGTCCGCTTTGGCGGATGTCAGGTTGGGCAGGACTGCCGTATTGCCGTGAACCTCGCCTCGCTCGGCGGCCGAAAAGATCTCCGCCTGACTCTTGTAGCCGGTGACCATCTCCATCTTCGTGCCGAGCAACTGGTTGGCGAGCCAAGGTACAACAAAGTTGTCGCCGCCGACGCCCATGGAGCCGAGGATGATCTTCTCGGTCTTGAGGTCGGCGAAGGTCTTGGCCGGCGCGGTATGGAATACCCAGATCACCTGGGGCAATTGCATCGGCGAGCCGATCCAGTTCAGCTTGAGGGCGTCGAACTGGACATTGCCGCCGTCGCGAGAGAGCATCTTCAGGCCGGGCTCGAGGGCGATGTTGGCGTTGCCCATTCCGATTACGGTGCCATCCTTCGGCGCGGCGTTCTGCATATAGTTGGTCATCGCCAGGCCCGAGGCGATATGCATGTTGGACACGATGAAGGTGGGGTTGCCGGGGATCGTGCGGCCCCAGTGCTGGGCCATCGTGCGGGAGACCAGGTCGTAGGCGCCGCCCGCGCCGGCCCCGACGATCAGGTTGATCTGTTTTCCCTTGAAGAATTCGGCGGCTGGAATTGGCGTGGTCTGGGCTTCGACCCGAGGTGGCACTAAGGCGAGGCAAACGGAAACGGTACCTGCCGCCACTGTCATGTTAAACCGCATGGTTTCCTCCGTTGCCACCCGGTCGTTGCCCTGATGGATTGAGGCGATCAAACCACGCCAGGACGCATCCCGGCAATGGGGCGCTGCATTGAGCCATGGGCTATCCCGGCCGTTGGTGAAACACGCTGTGCAGCGGCCTCGACTTTGCCTATTCTTGTCGCTGACCCTGTCCGTTCCCAGCCTCGGGACGCGAATGGCGGACTTGCTAAACCCTGATGCACCGAGGATCCTCGCGTGCGCAGTTGCCCTGGAGCCCACAGCATGGCCAATGCGCCGAAGCCTGCCGTATCGTCGAAGCCAGTCACACCCAAGCCCGGCCGTAAGGTCATCATAACGTGCGCGATCACCGGCGCGATCCACACGCCATCAATGTCGCCCTATCTGCCGATCACGCCGGAAGAGATCATCGAGCAGAGCTTGGCGGCGGCGGAAGCGGGCGCGGCTATCCTGCATCTGCATGCGCGCGATCCGATCACCGGCAAGCCGGACCAGACGCCGGCTGCTTTCGGGAAGTTCCTGCCGCGCCTGAAGCAACAGACGAACGCGGTGATCAACCTCACGTCCGGTGGGTCGCCGACGATGCTGGTGTCGGAGCGCGCGCGGCCTGCGGCCGAGTTCAAGCCCGAGGTCGCATCGCTCAACATGGGCTCGATCAACTTCGCGCTCTACCCGATGCTGGAGCGTTTCAAGGAGTTCAAGCACGACTGGGAGAAGCCGTATCTGGAAGGCACCAAGGATCTCGTGTTCCGCAACACGTTCAAGGACATCGAGTACGTGCTCGAGACCTGCTACGGCAATGACACGCGGTTCGAGTTCGAGTGCTACGACATCGCGCACCTCTACAACCTGGCGCACTTCCTCGACCGCGGCCTCGTGAAGCCGCCGCTGTTCGTGCAGTCGGTGTTCGGCATTCTCGGCGGCATTGGCACGCATCCGGAAGACGTGATGCACATGAAGCGCACGGCAGACCGGCTGTTCGGCGACAAGTACCGGTGGAGCGTGCTCGGCGCAGGCCGCAATCAGATGTCGATCGCGGCGATCGCGGCGGCGCAGGGCGCGAACGTTCGCGTGGGGCTCGAAGATTCGCTGTGGATCGGACCGGGCAAGCTCGCCAAGTCGAACGCCGAGCAGGTCAAGAACGTGCGCTCGATTTTGGAGGGGCTCGGGCTCGAGATCGCGTCGCCGGACGAGGCGCGGCAGATCCTGTCGCTCAAGGGCGCGGACAAGGTGAATTTCTAGGGGTGTAGGGTGCGGTAGCGAAAGCGTACCGCACCCTACGGAGGCAGCCGCAGGGCGAACTGCTGCCACTCGATGACGCGCTCGTTGGCTTTGCGTGAAGTAATCAGTCCAATTCTGTCGTGGTCCCACGGACTGATTGCGCGATCAATATTGTCCATAATCGCGGCCATTCGTACGCCACCTGAATGGCGATTTCGGCAGTAGTCGAATAGCCCTGCTGCCCAGTCGTCGATGATAGAGCACTCTAATGCTGCGCGTTCGGCGATCTCGGGCGCGAGTTCATCGATGCTCGTCATTCCGGTTCCCGCTGGGAGGTAGAGTAGTGTTCGGCTCAGGGTCGTATAACCGTGCGGGAAGCGCGCTATTCCAGCGAACTTGAGGACGTCTTCCTGTTTGAAGCGAACGCTTAGAATGTGGATGGTTCGGTGGTCGGTCGCCTTGAATAGAATACAATACCGGCGACTGCAGGCTGCAATCTCTCGTACGCCTGACCCGACGTCGGTCCGACTACGACAGCCCTGAGCGTCGGGGCCAGAAAGCAGCAGCGAGAGTGCCAGCTTCAGAGCGCGGCTGAAGCTTCTCGACTCGACGGTGCCAAAGTCGCGTTTAATTACCTTTATTGCGTCTACGATCTCACTCGCGGCAGTTGCGCCAATGCGCAAGGTCCACGTGGTTGCTCTGCATCGCCCGTCTTGCCAACAGCATCGACCCAAGATTTCGTCCAGATAGTCGATCAATTCATCTTCGGAGGAAATTGTGCGGAATTCCCCACGCCCAATTTCATCAATTCCAATGGCTCTGTTCCGCCAGAATGTTGTGCGACCTTGCTGACCAGTGATTTGGCGGCAGGATGGACACGATGAAAGCGCAGGATTTCCGGGCACTTGTCGAGCGGTTGGGCGACCTCAGCGAGGTTCAACGCGAGGCGCTGGTCGAG
>CANJPN010000236.1 GCA_947475855.1 Bradyrhizobiaceae bacterium | reverse complement strand
GGTGTTTTGGCGAGGCGATACAAGGCAGGTGCGGCGGCCTCGAGCGGGACGTCGGACTGGCCCGTCCTGGCCCGGTTCGTCGAGCGGGAAGCCGGCATCGCCGAATGGGCCGCGCGCCGCCGGGATACCCTGTGCCTCTACGAATTCGTTCGCTTCGGCGTGAAGCAAGCATGGGCATGCCTGTTCGCGGCTTTGATGCTGAGCCTGATCATCGGGACGTGGGCGCTCTATCCGAAGGGCGCCTGGCTCGCCCGGTACGACTTCCTCGTGTTGGCGGCGGTCGCGATCCAAGCCGTGATGCTGTGGGCACGACTCGAGACGCTCGAGGAAGCGCGCGTGATCCTCGTGTTCCACCTCGTCGGCACGATCATGGAGATCTTCAAGACCTCAATGGGTTCTTGGATCTATCCGGAGGAAAGCATTCTGCGGATCGGTGGCGTGCCGCTGTTCACGGGGTTCATGTACGCGGCCGTCGGTTCGTTCATGGTCCGCTGCTGGCGGCTGTTCGATTTCCGGTTTGACCGGCATCCGCCGTTGTGGGCGCTGGGCGTGCTGTCGGTCGCGATCTACGTCAATTTCTTCACGCACCATTTCTTCTGGGATGTGCGCCCTGCATTGATCCTTGCCGCCGTGCTGCTGCTCGGCCCCGGCGTGATCCACTACAAGATCTGGCGCGTGCACCGGCGCATGCCGCTGTTGCTGGCCGCAGTGCTGACGGCAGGCTTCATCTGGCTCGCCGAGAACATCGGCACGTTCACCAGCGCCTGGCTCTATCCCCACCAGAAGGCCGGCTGGACGCTCGTCAGCCTCGCAAAGCTCAACGCCTGGTTCCTGCTGATGATCCTCAGCTACACGATGGTGGCGGCGTTGAACGGGGTGGAACATTCGCAAAAGTGGCCAGGGCGGGTAGGGCGGAATAGCGAAGCGTATTCCGCCGCCATCGGTCTTGCACCATTCCGGTGGATTACGCGCGGAACAGAACGTGTGCTGTCGTTCAGGTGGTCGCGGCCGCGCTAATCCACCCTACGTACCGTCGTCGAGCAGCTTATCGAGCGCGGCGACCACGTCCATGCCCGCATACCAGAAACCGTCGACGCCCGCCGACTTGAGAGCGGCTTCCTGATCTCGTGCGCGGCCGGCGAGGAGGACGTGCGACGCGCCAACGCCCTTCAAGGCCATGGCCGTGGCCTCGGCGAGTTCGGCGTAGCTCTGGTCCGACCCGCAGATGCAGGCGACGGTAGCGCCGCTCTCGGCGAACGCGCGGCCGGCGTCGGCGCTGTTGGTGAAGCCGTCGTTGGCGATCGCCGAGATGCCGCCTGCGGCGAGTAGGTTCGTGATCCACATCGAGCGCGCGGCGTGCTCGGACTGGGTACCGAGCGAGGCGAGGAATACGCGCGGTGGCGAGGGCAAGCGCTCGGCTGCGTCGCGCAGCGCCTCGAATGGTTCGGCCAAGCGGCGCTTGGGCAGGGGGCGCGCGATCTGTTTCGTCGTTGCTGACGGAGCTATAGGCCACGGCGCGACCTTGACACCGTCGTCGCCGAGATTCGGGAACGCGGACACGCCCGTCAACTCTATGCGCCGCGAGGCGATGTCCTTCATGCGGGCTTCGGCGACAGCGGCGATCTGGTCCTGCACGAGGCCGCTCACGAGCGCTGCCTGCATGCCGCCTTCGCTCTCCCATTCCTGGAAGATGCTCCACGCTTTCGCGGCGAGTTCGTCCGTGAGCGCCTCGGTGGACCACGATCCCCCTGCCGGGTCGACGATCCGGCCGAGACCGGATTCCTCGCGAAGTACGAGGCCGACATTTCGGGCGTTGCGGCTGGCGAAAGCGTCGGGTTCGCCGAGGGCCCAGGTATAGGGCAGCACCGTGATCTCGTCAGCGCCGCCCATGGCGGCGGCGGCACATGCGGTTGTCGTGCGCAGCATGTTCACCCAGGGATCGCGGCGCGCCATCATGCGCTCGGACGTGGTGACGGTGAGTGACATGCGCCCTGCAGCATCCGCTGCGTGGCAGGCCTCTGCGATGCGGGCGACGACGCGGCGGGTTGCGCGCAGCTTGGCGATCGTCAGAAAGATGTCCGCGTCGGCCGACATCGAAAGGGCGATCCGCGACAGCGCGTTGGCAGCCGTCAGACCTTCGCCTTCGAGTGCGCGCAGATAAGCGACGAGCGTGGAGGCGAGCGCGGCGATCTCCTGCGCCTCGGACGCGCCGGCGTCGTGATAGGGGCGCGCATCGGCCGTCAGCGTCGCGCCCGGGGAAGGCAGCCAGGGAACGCCAGCCGAAAAGCCTTTGCCGTCCGGCCTCAGCAGGATCAGTTCGCCTGTGCGGGCGAGCGTGCCCAGGGGATCGATGCCGAGGCGGGAGATGCGCGCGATGGCGTTGCGCTGGCGGGCGATGGTGCTGACGGCGAGGCCGGCGTGGATCGCGTGCGTGCCGGGCTCGAGGGCAATGGTGATGCGGTCGAGCGGCAAGGGTGCGAGAGCGGCTTCGAGCGAGGGGAAATCGGCTGACAGGCCGGTCTGGCCAGGAGCCGCGATACGAATGGTGGTGGCCTCAGCGCCGTTCTCGATGTCGTCGAGTGCGGCAGCCGCAAAAGCAGACGGTGTCGTCTCTGTGCGGATCTGAGCGATGCGCCAGCCGGCTTGACCGAGCCTGCCCAGAGAGCCCCGGGTGAACGGTGCAAGGCCCGGCCGTTCATTCGTCGACGTTTCGCCGCGTGTGTAGAGCGGCTCGATCTCGATACCGTCGGCGGTACGCGAGACGAGGCGCTTGCGGAAATCTGCACCCTTCAGGACCTTGTCTACGAGTGCGCGCCATTGGGTATCGTCGGCAGGAGGGAAGCCGGCGGCGAGCGAGACTTGGGACTTGGCTGTCATGTTGTTCCCGGGAAATCAGCCGGTGATTGGGGCCAGCTTGTTCACCGGACAGCATAGTCGCTTGCGTCGGCACCGCTATGCGGCGTTTGTCGAACAATGGCGGCGTGCTGGTAAAGCTCGGGCGTTCGTCCTGATTGCCGGGCAGCGTCGGCTTATAGTAGCGTCGCTCGGTTGGCCGGAAAGGCCTTGGCGTGTTGGGAGGTTCGAATGTCTGCTCGCAGGATTGCAATGGGCGCTGCCGTCGCGGCTGCGGGCTTGGGCTGGGCCGGGCTCGCCTTCGCACAGGAAGTCGTGCTGCGGGGCATCACTTCGTTTGCCGAAAAGACCATCAACTCCCGCGGGTTCGAAGGCTTCATCGACAAAGTCAACGAAACGGGCAAGGGCAAGATCCGCATCAATTACATTGGCGGGCCCAAGGCGATGCCGCCATTCGAGGTCGGCAAGGCCCTGCAGGGCGGCGTGGTCGATATCGCCAACGTTACCGGCGCGTTCTACACGAACGTGTTCCCGGAGTCGGACGCCTGGAAACTCACGCAGAACTCGATGGCGGAGCTTCGTAAGAACGGTGGCTTCGACTACATGATGGGCATCTACAAGGAAAAGATGAATGCGATGATGCTGGCGCGGCAGTTCCAGAACACGCCGTTCCACATCTATCTGACGAAGCCGATCACCAAGCCCGATCTCACGGGGCTGAAGCTGCGCATCACACCGGTCTATCGCGAGTTCTTCTCCGCGCTGGGTGCTACCGTCGTGCAGACCGCGCCGGGCGAGGTCTACACGGCACTGGAGCGTGGCGTGGTCGACGGCTACGGCTGGCCGACGGCCGGCATCTTCGATCTGGGCTGGCACGAGAAGACGAAGTTCCGGGTCGATCCCGGCTTCTACCGCGCGGAAGTGTCGGTGGTCGTCAACCTGACGTCGTGGAACAAGCTCAACGACGAGCAGAAGAAGATCATCGCGGATGCGGCAGCTGAGCTCGAGAACGGGTTCCAGGCGGTCGAGGCCAAGGAGAATGCAGCCGACATCGAGAAGATGAAGGCGGCCGGTATCCAGACGATCGAGTTCAAGGGCGCCGACGCCGACAAGTATCTCAAGACCGCCTACGACGCGGCGTGGGACGGCATCATCAAGCAGAGCCCGGTCCACGGTCCGAAACTGCGCGAGTTCTTCTCGGCGAAATGACTGTGGGCTGGGGCAAGCATAGCCTGTCCCCCTCCCCCTTGTGGGGAGGGGCTAGGGGTGGGGGAAACATTGATCGTTGCGCTCTCGGCTTCACCCCACCCCCGACCCCTGCCCATCGAGGGGAGGGGAGTGGTTCCCGATCGTGCCGATGAGGGCAGTTGAATGCACCGTGCCTCGGCTGTTTTCGGCCGCCTGCTCGACGCGATGATGCTCGTCGCTTGCCTGCTGCTGCTGTTCATGACGCTGCTGATCGGTGCGGACGTTGGTCTGCGCAACATCGCGCGCTCGGGCATCTCGTGGAGCAACGAGGTGTCGGAGTACGTTCTCTATGTCGTGACGCTTCTGGCGGCGCCATGGCTCCTGAGGGCCGGCCAGCACATCCGGGTCGACGTTGTTCTGCGCGCTCTGCCGGCTCGGGTCGGCTGGCTACTCGAATGGGTGGGCGACATTCTCGGGTTCGCGTGCTCGCTCTATTTCGTCTGGTACGGATGGAAGGTGATGGCGGCGAGCTATTCGTCCGGCGCGATATCGATCAAGACGCTGGTGATGCCGGAGTGGTGGCTGATGGTGCCGATGCCGATCGCCTTCGTAGCCGTCTCGGTCGAGTTCGTGTTCCGGATGTGGCGGTTGGCGAATGCCGAGCGCGCACCGCGGGCTGACGCGGTGTCGGCGTCATGATAAATGGGGACACACACCATTTTCGGCTGCCGCCGTCAGATAATAGCGCACACGCTTTGAAAATGGTGTGTGTCCCCATTTATCTCCCGGGTGCGCCATGAGCTGGGAGTGGGCCGCACTCCTGCTGCTCGGCGGCTCGACGGTGCTGCTGTTCATCGGCATGCCCGTGGCGTTGTCGTTCGTTGCGATCAACATCGTCGGCGCATGGCTGTTTCTCGGTGGCGAGGCGGGCCTCGTTCAGGTGGTCCGTAACTCCGCGATCTCGCTGATGAGTTTTTCGCTGACGCCGATCCCGCTATTCATTCTCATGGGCGAGGTGCTGTTCCACACGGGGCTCGCGATCAAGGTGATCGAGGGCGTCGAGCGGCTGATCCGGCAGGTGCCGGGGCGTCTTGCGATCGTCGCGGTTGTCGCCGGCACGGTGTTCTCCGCGATCTCCGGCTCAACTATTGCCACGACGGCGATGCTGGGCTCGCTGATGCTGCCGGTGATGCTTGCGCGTGGTTATCATCCGGTCATGGCGACGGGGCCGATCATGGCCATTGGCGCTGTCGACATGCTGATACCGCCGTCGGCGCTGACGGTGCTGCTCGGCTCGCTGTCCGGTATCTCGATCTCGAAGCTGCTGATCGGCGGGGTGGTGCCGGGGTTGATGCTGTCGGCCGCGTTCGTGGCCTACATCATCGTGCGGGTTAAGTTGACGCCGTCGCTTGCGCCGCCCGGCGACGTGGAGAAGCACAGCGCGTGGGAAACGTGGCGGCTCCTGCTGCTCTATGTCCTGCCGCTGGTTTCGATCTTCGCGGTTGTAGTCGGCGCCATGTCTGGCGGGTTTGCGACGCCGACGGAGTCGGCAGCGCTAGGCGCGCTCGCGACACTCGCGCTGGCGCTCATTTATCGCGTGCTGACGATCCAGGCACTGATGAAGTCGTTGCGCGGCACGGTGGCGATCTCGGGCATGATCCTGTTCATCATCCTGGGAGCGACCACGTTTTCGCAGATCCTGAGTTTCTCAGGCGCGACGGAAGGGCTCGTCGGTGCGATCCTGGGGCAGGGGCTGTCGCCGATGACGGTTCTGGCACTGATGATGCTGATTCTGATCTTCCTCGGGCTGTTCGTCGATCAGGTGAGCATGATGCTGATCACGCTGCCGGTGTTCATGCCGATCGTGGCGCGGCTTGGGATCGATCCTGTCTGGTTTGGCGTGATCTTCCTGATCTGCATGCAGCTCGGCTTGCTGCTGCCGCCGCACGGACTGCTTTTGATGACGATGCGGGGCGTGGCGCCGCCGGAAGTCACGATGATGCACATTTTCCAGGCGGTCGTGCCGTATATCGTGATGAGCTTGGTGCTGCTGGCGCTGTTGCTGATCTTTCCGGCGATCGCAACGTGGCTGCCGCGGGTGCTGGTGGGGTGAGATGAGTGGGGTAGGGTGCGGTAGCGCGATTGCGCGTACCGCACCACTTCACGGCGAGACGGTGCGGTACGCTTCGCTACCGCACCCTACAGCATGAACTCAGAACGTCACGGCGCGACGCCACAGGTCCCATGCCCGCGAGCCGGACTTGAGGTTGACCTCATCGGCGAGGACGGCCTCGGCGTCCGACAGTGAGGCGATGGGCTGGCCATGCATCAGGCATGCCTGCTGAATGCGCGCGCTCACCTCGGTGTAGACGGCGCGGAACACAGCCATCTGCAGCGTCGGGCCGCACGCGACGCTGCCATGCGCGCGCATCAGCGCGACCTGCTTGTCACCGAGCACGCGGGCGAGCTCCTTGCCCATGTCGTTGTTGCCGACGAGCATGTCGGTGGGGCCGAACTTCTCCTCGATGCGGAACACCGGAACGCCGAACGAGAGGAACGCGGCGTTGTGGTACATCGCGCGCATCGGCAGGCCCGTCAGGCTGAACGGTATGACCGACGGCGAGTGGCTGTGCACGACGGCATTGACGTCGGGGCGGGCCTTGTAGATCTGGCCGTGAATAAAGCGCTCGAAGAAGGGCTGGCGCCCCTTGGCATCGATCGCGTTGGAGTCGAGGTCGAACTCCATGATGTCATCGGGCATCTGCAGCGCAGGCGCGAGAGAGCGTGACATGAGAAAGCGATCGGGAGATGCGGGATGGCGCATCGTGACGTGGCCAAATCCGTCGACTACGCCTTGCGCCGCCAGGATGCGAGCGGCAGCAGCAAGGTCCTCCAGCACATCGCGCGGAACCGGACCCGCAGATTTCAGTGCTGCACCGCCGCTGCCGCGTGCGTCGGCTGGGGCAAAGCACCCGCATGCCACATGGCTGCATCCACCCGTGCGCAGCGCATGCGATATCAGTCCCTTCATGTCGTCGTCTCCTTGGGCCTTGAACGAAATTTTGAAACCGTGTTTCGGATCACGCCGGGGGCAATCGGCGGCCTGGCCTTAGCCTAACAGCTTTCCCGGCTTGGGATAGGTCCGTATCCCATCCGGCAGAGCTAGCCAGCCCCGAATGGGCGGCGTAACATCCCCAGCTACCAACAGCCTGACACAGACGCAGGCAGTGGCCGCGCTGCTGCATTTACGGGGAAACGAATGACGGCCAAGCCAAATTGCCCGGTGATCGCGATCGAGGAGCACTACTGGGACAAGGAGTTGACCAGCCACTACCAGGGCGTAGAGGGCTCGCGCGATCCTGAGATGCTCAAGCGTCTCTATGATCTGGGAGACTACCGGATCTCGCATATGGATGCGACCGGGGTCGACATGCAGGTACTCTCGCACGGCGCGCCTTCGCTGCAGAAGATCGGCGCGGACATCGCCGGCGACCTGGCGCGCAAGGTCAACGACAGGCTCGGCGAGGCGTGCGCGAAGTATCCGAAGCGCTTTGCGGCGTTTGCAGCTTTGCCGACGGCCATTCCTGAACTCGCGGCCGTCGAGTTGGAGCGCTGCGTGAAGGCCGGGTTCAAGGGGGCGATGATCCACGGTCTCGCCAATGGTGAGTTCCTCGACGAGCCGAAGTTCGATCCGATATGGGCGACTGCTGAGCGGCTCGGCGTGCCGATCTATCTGCATCCATCGGTACCTCATCCCGTGGTCGCCGACGTCTATTACAGCAAGTACGCCAAGGACTTCCCGATGGTGATCCGGGCGGCCTGGGGCTTCACCGTCGAGACGGCGACCATCGCCATACGGATGGTGCTGGGCGGCGTGTTCGAGCGCCATCCCAAGATGAATTTGATCCTGGGGCACTTCGGCGAGACGCTGCCGTTCCTCGTCTGGCGCATCGACCAAGCGCTCGCGCGTCCCGGCGCCAAGCGCATGAGCCGCAGTTTCCGCGAAGTGTTCTCGAGCAACTTCTACGTCACGACATCAGGCAACTTTTCCAATCCCGCGTTGCTGTGCACGATGATGGAGATGGGCATCGACCGTATTCTTTTCGCGATCGACTATCCCTTCGTGGACAACCCCGATGGCATGAACTGGATTCCAAATCTGCCGATCTGCAACGAAGACAAGGTGAAGCTGCTGTCGGGCAATGCCAAGCGCCTGTTGAAGCTGTGAAGGTCCCCTGCATGGGTTCGTGACGCTGACGGGGAATTCGAAGGGCAGGGTTGCAATGTCGATACTGAACAAGGACGTGCTGTCGGGGGCAATGTTCATTCTTGTCGGTGCCACGGGGCTGTGGCTGGGCCAGGACTATGCGATGGGTACGGCGTTCCGGATGGGGCCGGGGTACTTTCCGCGCGTACTATGCGGTTTCCTGGTGGCGATCGGGCTGTTCGTCGGGGTCAAGGGGCTTATCGTTGGCGGCGAGAGGCCGGAGGGACTGCACTGGCGTCCGATGATCATGGTCACGATCGCCGTACTCGCTTTTGCGGCTCTGATCGGCAATTTCGGATTGTTGCCAGCGGCTGCGGCCGTGGTGTTTCTAGGAATGGTCGGTGGTCCGGAATTCCGGTTCTTCGAAGGGATTCTGCTTTCTGTTCTGCTGGCTGCGGCAGCGCTCGCGATCTTCAAGTTCGGGCTCAGCATGACGATGCCGATCCTGGAGATTTCCTATTTCGGTATTCGTCTCTAGGCAGGCCGCGATGGATCTTCTTG
>CANJPN010000235.1 GCA_947475855.1 Bradyrhizobiaceae bacterium | reverse complement strand
GAAATAGAGCGCGTGATAGCCGAGCAGCCCGGCCACCCCGAGCACCAGCGCCCCCGGCGGCGCGCCCACGATCTGGCTCAACGGCCGCCCCGCCAGAGCCTGCCCAACGACACCCGTAACCGCTCCGATCCCGAAGGTGATCGCGGCCAGCTGAAACGGCGGGATCGGCCCCGCCAATGCCGTGAGGCTGGCGAGCGTCGACCACAACGCGATGGCGGCGAGACCTTGGAGGAGCGGCATAGTGGCGCGACGACCCGGAGCTACATTTTGAGGAATGCGATAAACTCCCTTATAGGGTCTGTCGCCCCTCCCAGAGCCCCCAATCGTCAGAACCCAGCATCACGTGCCACGCTACCGCATCACACTCGAATACGACGGCACCGGTTTCGTCGGCTGGCAACGCCAGCCCGAAGGCCGCAGCATCCAAGGCGCCGTCGAGGATGCGATCCTGTCGTTCGGCAAAGAACGGGTGTCCGTGCGCGGCGCAGGCAGGACCGACGCCGGGGTGCACGCAACGGGCCAGGTCGCGCATTTCGATCTCATCCGGGAGTGGGACCCGCTGAAGCTGCGTGAAGCGCTCAATCATTTCCTGCGTCCCCACCACATTGCGGTGGTCGAGTGCGCCGTTGCCCATTCCGGTTTCGATGCGCGGTTCTCCGCGACGGGGCGGGAATACCTGTACCGGATCCTCGCGCGGCGCGCCCCGCCGGCTCTCGATCGCCGCCGCGTGTGGTGGCTGCCGGTCGAACTCGATGCCGCCGCGATGCACGATGCCGCACAGGCGCTGGTCGGGCATCACGATTTCACGACATTTCGCGCCGCGGCCTGCCAGGCGGCATCGCCCGTCAAGACGTTGGAACGCCTCGATGTCGAGCGTGTAGGCGACGAGATACGTGTGCACGCATCAGCGCGTTCGTTCCTGCACAACCAGGTGCGCTCGATGGTCGGAAGTCTCAAGTTCGCAGGCACCGGCAAGTGGAAGCGTTCGGACCTGGCGGCGGCACTGGATGCACGCGACCGCGCGGCGTGCGGACCGGTCGCGCCCCCGACCGGGTTGTATCTCGTTCGGGTCAGCTACGGCGAGTTCACCGGCACACGCGATAGCGGGAACGATAGAGGGCAAGAGTACTAACGCCCGTGTCTCGCAAGCAAATCCGGGCGGCGCTCGCGTGTCAGCCGTTCGGATTCGGCTCTCCGCCATTCGGCGATACGCTTGTGGTCCCCAGACAGCAGAACATCCGGCAGCGTCCGCCCCTCCCATTCACGAGGGCGGGTGTACTGCGGGTACTCGAGCAAGCCATTACAGAAGCTCTCTTCGGCGAGTGAAGCTGATGAGCCGATCACGCCGGGGAGAAGCCTGACACAGGCATCGAACATGACGAAAGCGGCGAGTTCCCCGCCCGACAGCACGTAGTCCCCGATAGAAACCTCGCGCAAGCCGCGGGCCTCGATCACGCGCTGGTCGACGCCTTCGAACCTACCCGCCACTACGATCAGTCCCGCACCGGCCGCCCATTCGGCAGCCAGTCTCTGGGTCAACGGCTCGCCGCGCGGCGAGGCGTAAACAATGGGAAGAGCCGGTTCATCCTTGCGTGCCGCATCGATGGCCTCCGCAACCACGTCGCAGCGCAGCACCATACCCGCACCACCGCCCGCAGGATGATCGTCAACCGTGCGATGGCGACCCGTACCATACGCGCGCAGATCGATCGCCTCGATAGACCAGAGCCCCGCCTCCAACGCGCTACCGACGACAGACACCGCCAGCGGCCCGGGAAACATTTCGGGATAAAGCGTCACCACACGAGCGCGCCACGGCTGCTTGCCGTTCGATTGCGGGAAGTGGGCCAATTGGTCGAGATCTCCCGTTGACATGGGCGGTTCGTCAATTCTCCTGCATGCTACACGGTTTGGCACGGAGCGGCCACGGAGAGGCTTGCCCGATGCACAACGGACGGAGCCGCAACCTCGGCCATCCGACCTACGATATGGGTCGGATGTTGGAGCGCCCCTGCAAACACGATAATAGTCCGCACTCAAGAACCATGGTGCCACGCCGTCGTCGCACGGAACTGCCCGAGGTCGCGGAAGGCCTGGGCGGACGCACGCAGGGAGGGAGGGAGAACTCCAGATGCGAGTCAACTACAAGAACAAGGACTTCTGGTCCGGCGTCATGCTGCTGGTGATCGGAGGTGGAGCGGCCTACATCGCGCGCGGCTATCCCATGGGTACGGTGCTGCGGATGGGCTCCGGCTATTTTCCCACGATACTCAGCGGCATCCTGGCCCTCTTCGGCGTCGCCCTGATCCTGCGTTCGATGCGAACGACGGAGAGCATCGAGGGCGGCTGGTCCGCACGCGGCCTGATCATTTTGCCCATCGCGTTCGCTTTGTTCGGGTTCCTCCTCGACCGCGCAGGCTTCGTGCCCGCAATCCTCGTCCTGGTGATCGGAGCAGCTTCGGCCGGACCTGAATTCAAGGTGCTTGAAGCTCTGGGTCTTGCTCTGTTCATGGCAGCGCTCGGCGTCGCCGTCTTCATCTATGGCCTGGGTCTGCCCTACCAGTTCGTGGTCTGGCCTCCCAACTTCGGGTTCTGATCGCGTCCAACCACATATCCCCCTCGACATAGACGACGACCACGCGCAGGCTCAACCGGCATGGATATTCTCAACAACCTCATCATGGGCTTCGGCGTCGCCGTGACGCTGCAGAACCTGCTGTATTGCTTCATCGGCGTACTCGTCGGAACGCTGATCGGCGTGTTGCCGGGTATCGGTCCGCTCGGCACCATCGCGATGCTGCTCCCGATCACGTTCAACGTGCCGCCGGTAGCCGCGCTCATCATGCTCGCCGGCATCTACTACGGCGCGCAGTACGGCGGCTCCACCACGGCGATCCTGGTCAACCTGCCGGGGGAGACGTCATCGGTCGTCACGTGCATCGACGGGTATCAGATGGCCCGTCGCGGACGTGCCGGCCCCGCGCTCGCGATTGCAGCCATCGGCTCGTTCATCGCCGGCACGTTCGGCACTCTGATGATCGCAGTGGCGGGTCCACCGCTCGCGGAGTTCGCGCTCAAATTCGGCGCGCCCGAATACTTCTCGCTGATGCTCATGAGCCTGGTCGCAGCCGCTGTGCTGAGCCAGGGCGACATGCTCAAGTCTATCGCAATGGTTGTCCTGGGCCTGTTGCTCGGGATTGTCGGTACCGACGTCAACACGGGCACGCAGCGATACTCGTTCGATATCGCGGAACTGAGTGACGGCCTGGGCTTCATCGTGCTCGCCGTCGGCATCTTCGCGATCGGCGAAATCATCGCCAACCTCGACGACAAGCAGGAGAGATCAGTCGTAACGGAGCAGATCAAGAATCTCTTCCCGTCGTGGGCCGACCTCAAGATCTCATTTGGACCGATCATGCGCGGCACGGCGATCGGCTCGTTCTTCGGCGTTCTGCCGGGCACTGGACCAGCGGTGGCCGCATTCGCCGCCTACATGCTCGAAAAGAAGATCGCCAAGAACCCTGACGAGTTCGGCAAAGGAGCGATCCAGGGCGTGGCAGCACCGGAATCCGCCAACAACGCCGACGCGCAATGCAAGTTCATCCCGATGCTGACGTTGGGCCTGCCCGCGTCCGGCGTCATGGCGTTGATGCTCGGCGCGCTGACCATGCAGGGCATCCAGCCGGGTCCGGAAGTGATGACGCAGCGGCCCGAGCTGTTCTGGGGCCTGATCGCCTCGATGTGGATCGGCAATGCGATGCTCGTGATCCTCAACCTGCCGCTGATCGGACTGTGGGTGAAGCTACTGACCGTTCCCTACCGCCTGCTGTTCCCCGCGATCATGGCCTTCTCGGCGATCGGTGTTTACAGCGTCAACAACTCGGCGTTCGAGATCTATCTGACCGCGCTGTTCGGTGTTCTGGGCTTCATCTGGTCGCGGCTCGGCTTCAACATGACGCCGATGCTGCTCGGCTTCGTGCTGGGCCCGATGATGGAGGAGCATCTGCGTCGCGCCATGCTGATGTCGCGCGCGGACCCCACGGTGTTCGTCACCCGGCCGCTGAGCCTCGTCTTCATCGTCGCGACGGTGCTGATCCTGCTCGTGGTGCTCCTTCCCGCGTTCCGCAAGAACCGCAGCGAACTCACCGCCGGCTGAAGGAAACGCTTCACGACCGACAGCAGAAAGCCGGCCCATGAGGCCGGCTTTCGAGTTCGTGGCCGGTGGCAGGTCGCACACCTCACCGGCTGCGCCGAGCTAAGCCATACATGGGGGTTGTTGGTGAGGTTTTAGGCGCCAGAGAAGAAGAAATAGCCAGATACGTTCGAGAAGAAATCTGCGCGCACTTTGCTGCTGCGGTCTCCCTGAAGTCCTAATCGCTAATGGTGGAACTGACCGTGGACGTAGGCGCTTGTGCATGGGCCACTCCATCGTCTGCTCTGATTGCTGCCACCCAGGCCGGACTGGCCAACCTCGAACCACGCTCGAACCTTCAGGACGCGCCAAGCCGGCACACCGTTGAAGGCTGTTGTATTGCCGAGGAAAGGGAAGCAGCGGAAGGGGCTGGGGCATTCGGTGCACGAGTCGTGCGCCGCATTCCGGCACGTTGGCCGTGGTGAGCGGAGTGACGGTCCCGGCCATAGCCGCCGCTCTGCCGCAGGTGGGTGAACACCCCACCGTGCGAGGTTGCTTCCTTCGGATGCTCGATATGCAGATGCCAGCCAAGGCTCGCTGCTTTCTTCGCTCCGACGCGCACCCTTCGCCGCGCCACTACGCCGGCCGGCCACAGGTCAACCCTGCTGAACCTGAAGCTAAGCGATTCTCACGACCTCACGGTGACAATGTTTTGGCCAGAAAGAGCCGGTTTTGCAGCCGAATCGGGCAATCGGTTGCAGGAAAACGACACACCAGTCCAACGACTCCGGAAGCGCTCTTCCAGTCTCGAAATCTTCACCACTCCTGAAAGAATGCCACCTGATGCAACAGCCGCCCGAACCAGCGATGCTCCAGTGTCAGCGTGAACGAGAACCGCTCGTCGGTTTCGTTGCGATGGGTGACGGTGCATCGGCCCGGCTCCAGCCACTCCGGCAAGCGCACCGTCATCCGTCCCAACTGCAGGCAGTAGCCGGCGCTGCGGAATACCAACTGCCCCGCCTCCTCGTGCAGCGACAGGCGCATGACGAACCCGAGCCCGAGATACTCCTCCAAACCAGTAGGCCCCGCAAAACGCTTCAACGAATGAATGACCTGCGGAAACCTGCCCGGCCGCGGATAGCTGCGGCTCCAGATCTGGCCGCCACGATCACCGGCCTCGGTGACGACGACGACGGTCGCACCCAGCGCATCGCGCGTGAACGGAAGCGGCGCCCCGACCAGCCGAACCGCCTGCGCAAACAACCAGCCGGCCCGGGACATCTCCATGACAACGACGTCGCCGCGATAGATCTTCTGTTCTCCATCCGCAAGATGCGCCGAGAACCGCCGCCGCACAGCCGCCGGCAGGCGCTGCCACGCGGCCTCGCCGAGACGGCGCCGGTACCGAATGTCATCGCCGGAAGGTTCCTGGCCCGGATTGAGGCTCTTATCATCGGCCAACCGAACCGATGCAGGACGAAGCGCAAGACCTGACATGAACAGCCTCAAATCAGTAATTTCTGTCGCGAGAGAAAGAGCGGAGCAAAACAAAAGCGGCCTAAGGCGGCGACTTCCTCCCCACCTTTGCAGACCCGTCCTCGTCGGCCCTCGCTTCGCCAGCGGCAGAGGCGATATCGGCATCCCCCAGCTTTCCCACGCCACGGCCGGGAATGTAACGCACGACGGCCGCCCCCAAACGCATGAGCAGCGCTAGTTTCGTGCGCGGCACGCGGCGCATCTGTCCCGCCCACACATCCACGGCCGATACGAAGTCGTGCATGTCGCCGATCCGGCGGCGGGCGGTATCGCTCATGAACCGATCGGCGTTCGCCTCGGCGACACAGGACTTCAAAACGACGAGAGTCGGATCGATTTCGCGGGCTTTGCGCCCTTCCGCAATCAGCGTGACCATCTCCCAAAGATCGGTCTCGGCAGCGAAAAAGTCGCGCCGATCCCCCATCACGTGCTCGCGCCGGATGAGATTCCAGGCCTGCAATTCCTTCAGCGAATTGGAAACGTTCGAGCGCGCCAACCCCAGCGTCTCCGCGAGGTCCTCAGCCGTCAGAGGCTTGTCCGAAAGATAGAGCAGCGCGTGGATCTGACCGACCGAGCGGTTGGTGCCCCACACCGCGCCCATCTCGCCCCAGTGCAGGAGGAAGCGCTCGACGGCCGGCGGCAATTTACCAGATCTCGCTGTTGTTTCTGTCATGACAGAAATATCGCACGCGACCGGCAGCCGGTCAAGAACTCACAGCATTCAGGTTGCAGATCGAATCGAGCGAAACGCCGCAGCACCCTGCCGAAGGCGTACGCCCTTCAAGCCTCGATTCCCTGGTAGGCTTCGATCACCCCGAGTTCCCGGCAGCAGCGCACAAGGCGCCAGCGCTGACGTCCCGTCACCGTGCGCTGGCCCGACGTTCGCAACGTCACGATGAATTCCTGATCCTCGTCGTTGTCGAGATCGGCGCGTTCTAGCCAGCAGCGCTCGATCAGCGAGCGGACGCTCATGCCGTCTATCTCGGAATGTCGTTCCGCCGCGTGCTTGAGGTCCGTGAGCACCTCGCGCTGGCGCATGGTCAGCGGCTCTTCGCTATCGCGCGTCGCCATGCTCTCGAGGAAGTCGATCTCCCAGTCGGTCCAGGCCTGCGTGTCGTCGCGGCCGACGAGCAAAAGCAGATAGCGCGCGAGGGCGCGTACAGCCGAGGGATTCTCTGCCAGATCCTTCATGGTGCGGTGGCTGGACATCGGTGATCCCCTGTGCGCTCGAACCTGCACAAGCTGTGTGCGAGCTGTGGAAAACACGGGGATCATAGCGCGAGTCGGCAGTGCGACGACGGCCGGCCGCTCCTGCTTCAACAGCTCATCCGGCCTTGATGACGTGGCCTCTCAGTGTCCGCGAAACCCGCTCAGGGCATAGAACGTGACCCGCCGACCAGGACCGCGACCTGCCGGCAGAACATCGCTTGTGAGCCGCTGCACGTTCTCGAATCGACCCGTTATCGGACCGCTGTTCTCGTGGAGGGCGACCAGCAGAACCGGTTCGGGCGCGCCCGTCACAAAAGGACGCTTCAGCTCGTAGTGGTCCTGCGGACGCGACCGCCCCAGCCAAGCCAGCACCGGAGTCGTATCGGTGCGCATGTAGTAGAGGAGCTCGGCGGTCAACGCACGCTCATCGGTGATGACCGCGCCGAACGGCTGCCTCAGGATGCGAGCCGCGTCGAGCTTGGCCCGTGTTGCCTCTGCGACCGTTTTCCAGCCCAGCGTGCGTGCGAACGGATCAGTGCCGCCAGGCAGTGCGAAACGTCCTGCGAAGGCTACCGCGACGATCATGACCGCCATGGCCGCTCCATTCACCCAGAACGACACATTCAGCCAGCGCTGCTCGGCTTCTCGCTCGAGCGCCGCCACCACGAGAACGGTCGCCGAAATGTAGGCCGGAGCCGCCCAATTCGCGTGAGCCCGCGAAATAAAAGCCTGAAGCGTCACGATCACCACAATGGGGAGGCAGAATGCGAGCAACATCCGCTCGCGGTCACCCAGTCCATGCCTCCACCAGCGCCAGATCGCGACGAGTAGGGCGGCAAACAGAATGGGCCCGAACACGCCGAACTGCGCGCCCAGGAACTCCAGCGCCTTACCCGGATGAAACAACGCGCCGCCCCACTTGGCGTTATCTGCGGTGTGGGAGAAGGTCGCGAACTTGTTGGTGGCGTTCCAGATCAGGTTCGGCACGATCAACGCTATGCCCAGCGCCACGGCGAGCCATAGCCGACGGTCCCGCAGCAGCCAGCGCCGGTCGGGAGATACCGCGATATATATGCCGGCGCACAGAACGAAATAGGCCATGGCGTATTTCGCATTGAGGCCGAGCCCCAAGGCCACGCCCAGGAGCAGCCACGGCCACTGCGCCTCGCGGTCGTCGATGATCGCTGCAAAACCCACCAGCGCCATCGCCCAGCAGGCCAGAAGCGGCACGTCCGTCGAAATGATCCCTGCCGACAGCGAGACCCCCGGCAGCGTCGCGAACGCCAGCGCCGATAAAAAGCCGGTGCGGGCGGAATATAGGCGGCTCCCGAGCATGAACACAGCCGCTGCCGTCACCGTGTGGATGAGCGGAGATGGCAAACGGATGCAGAACTCTGTCGACCCGCAAACACCCGTCGCCAGTGCGATCGCCCAAGCGATCAGGGGCGGCTTCGAATAGTAGCCGAACGCCGGTTCCAGGCTCCACGTCCAGTACTGGGCTTCATCGAAGAACAGGTCCGTCGGGTTCGCGGCCAGTGCAGCCAGCCGGAGGATCAGAATGCCTCCCAGCGCAACCCAGAGTCGCTGGCGCCAGATATCACGTTGCCCGTTAGCCTCGGATCTGTTCGGCCTCTGCACGCTTTTCCCTTTTCATTCGACCCGCGGCCACGTTTGGGCCCATTTACATGGTTGTGTGCGGCGCGAGAAGCCTATAGACGCCGAGCGCCAGCGCAGACACGAGTCAGACGGTTCTCGGCCGGTGCCCCTCGCCTGCCTGCGGGTGGCAACGAGACAGCCTAGCCAGATGACCAGTCAAGTGGCCTGACAATTACCTGCACATCTGGTTGCCCAGATCCTTGGACAGCTACTCGGACAGATACTTGGACAGTTACTTGCTCAGTGCGAAATTCGAGGGGAGCTCCCCGATGCGCGTATCCGTCGTCATTCCTGCCCTCAACGAAGCCGGCAACATCGGCCGGCTCGTCAAGGAAACATACGAGCACGTACCCGCCGACATG
>CANJPN010000234.1 GCA_947475855.1 Bradyrhizobiaceae bacterium | reverse complement strand
AGCCCCGCCTCGATCCAATTCCGCACGGTCTGCTTATGCACGCCGTAGAGGCGTGCAACTTCCTCGATCGAGTAGCTGCGGTGGATCTTGGCGCGCAGCGGATTGAAGGTGCGCTTGCCGGGCATGGATCACGGCGCGCCGTTTTCGATGAGCTTGCGGATATCTTCCGCTCGCCATGCCGTGATGCGGCGACCGAGTTTGATCGGCTGCGGGTAGCGGCCGGATTTGACGCCGACCCACCATGTCGACTTGCTGACGGGAATCGGCCCCTTGGGACCGAGGATCTGCTTCAGGCGTAGGAATCCGGTTTCGGGAATTGAATTGCTCTGCGCCATAGTGCGCCTCCATCCGGTTGGGGATGGGGACGTGCTACCGAATCCAACGCGGGCTGAGGCCGAAGCGCCGCACCTCAGCCCGATTTCGGCAAACGCTTGACCGATTTCGGCTTGGGAATGGCACTGTCCATTGCGCCCTCCGGCAGAAGTTTCGAGCCCTGTCTCAGGTACTTGAGAATTGTTTCATCAGACAGGCCGATGTCGAGACGCTCAAGGTCGCCGCGGATGTCAGCGGTTGCGGAATTTCGATCTTGCCGAGGGTCAAATCCATAACCGGCAGCAGCCATGCCGATGATCAGCTTCAACATCGCGTTGCGGGTCGCGGTGGAGGGTTCGTCGGTCGGTGCCGCTGGCAGATGAGAAGGAGCCGATGGGGGATGAGGAGGAGCGCTCACGATTTGCTCCTTCAGCTGGGCATTCTCGGAGCGCGCGCCGTCCAATGCTTCCTTCCACTTCGCAATGATGTCCGTGAATTGCTCTTGCTGCTTCTTGGTGTGCGCTACTTGCTCCTCGTAGAGGTTCTGCCAATTCTTCAACGACAGGCTGCGTTGGGTGACTTGAGTCATCAGCTCCGGGGGCAGGTCGAGCCCGAGGTTCTTGGCCCAGGCCAGGAATATGTTGGGATACACCGGGTCCCACAGTTGTCCGGTTGCCTTGGCGCGCTGTGTTTGGGTCCAGCGCTTCATGTACATCTTTGCTTGCGGCCCGGTTTGAGCGAATTGCTCCACGGCCTTACTATTGACGCGCTCTGGGTCTTTGCCGAACGACAGCGCGACCGCCTCTTCAAGCGTCCAAGTCGCACATTTGAAGTAGTGATCGTAGTCGGGCTGCATCGGAAGGCAGTAGAAGCGACGCTGCTCTTCAGCCTCCACCCGCGCTACGGCTTCCTTCATCTCGACCTCGCGTTCCGCGGCACATATGACTTCGATCTCTATGGGTGACTTCCGACGCAACTCTATGCGGTAGCGCTCCTCGGCTTGGGCGCGTTCCGGGGACACCCCTGCGAGAATCTGAGCCCATTGATCGCGAGGCGTTGCGAGCGCCAAAGGGTTTTCAGTGCCACCGTATCGCTTGGCCATCGGCGACGATCGCTCGGCGGGAAGCGGGAACTTCCGCTTTACGAGATACTCGATGGGGTCGACTGCGGGCACGCGAGGCATGCGCTTCCCCTTTCCTCCTCATGACCCCGCTATTGTCCAGCTTGGGCCAGTAAGAACTAAGGTGGAACAGTGGCGGCCAGTTGATTAGTTCGTGACCTCAATTGGGAGGTAGTTGCATGCGCAGCGCTCACGGATTGCGTGCAGCTTTGTGACCCGCCTGTGACCCAAGATGCCCAAAACGCAACAAAGCCGCCTTGCGGCGGCCTCGTTATTCTCAACGATTTCAGTGTGTTGAGTTGGTTGCGGGGGCTGGATTTGAACCAACGACCTTCAGGTTATGAGCCTGACGAGCTACCGGGCTGCTCCACCCCGCGTCACCATGTAGACGAAATGACCGGCGTGAAGACCGATACAACGCCCGAGAACAAGAGGGATGCAGCGACGTAAGCCACCGCCGCATTCCGCTTGAGTGCCCGCCAAGCAGCGACGGGCAGGCGGCTTATAGCACATCATTTCTCGATGTGAACCCTAGATATGAACCTTTCGCAACTTGTTTGCGGCGGACGATCCCAAGCCTCGCTCGAGAACTGATGACAGATAAACGCGGAACCAAATCAAACCATTGATATAGCATATAAAAATTTGCGCTAGCGGTCTGAGAAAATCGACTCTTGATGGGCTGTGGTGAGTGTGTGATCAGCGAGCCCCGATAGAATTGGCGGTGCGCCGCCACGATGGCCCTAGAGCTGCACTGCCATCCAGTCGGCCGTTTGGTCGCGATATTGGTACCAGTAGTTGTTGACGACGTGATTGCCGCCCTCGACGATCGATAGGACGCATGGGCCTTGCACGCGTTGGGCCAGCCTTGTGGCCTGGTCGACGCCAGTGAGACGATCCTTTGTGCCGGCCACAATGTAGATTGGGCAAGTAATGTTATCGGCGCAGTCGGCGAGCGACATTCGGCCGGAGACCTTGCCTGCATCCTCGATGGTCGCGCTTTTCGAACGAACCCGAAATGCTTCGACGTTGATCGACGGCCGGCCTTCGAATGTGGTCTTGCGCTGAAACGCTCCAGACAGCGCGACACACGCTTTAATTCTCTTTTCGTGTGCAGCCGCGCGCGGGGCGAAATAGCCACCCAGTGAGACACCCCAGATGCCCATGCGCGCGGGATCTATATCCGTGCGCGCTTCGATGAAATCGCACACGGCCTTCACGGGGCGCTCGTACTCCGGGCAGAGCGGCCAGTCGTACTCGCCCTCGCCTTGACCCGGACCGTCGAATGCCAACGTCGCCAGACCGCGGACGAGAAAACGGTTCTCGTAGTCGTCCATCTCCTCCTTGGTGGAGTCGAGGCCCATGCACATGATGACGACGGGCGGTCGCGCAATGCCTTTGGGTTTGCGCAAGTTGCCGAAGAGCAGCTTGCCTTCGTAGGCGATCGCGACCCGTTCGCCGGGCGGATCGATGAGCGGCAGCGCCTTGTTGCGCGCGGCGATGGCCTTGTCGTGCGCCGCCTTCATTTGCACCATGTCGTTGACGAACAGGAACTTGCCGAAGTGATGGCAGACAGCGGCGCGGGTGAAATGTGCGCCCGCCGTGAGCTTGTGGTTCTCGGCGAGCGCCTTCTCGCCAAGGGCGTTGTGGATGTCGCCGCGCGCACTCCAGGCGCTGCACCAATCCTCCCAGCGCGTAACGCTGCCGGCGACTTCGTGGAAGTCTGAGAACGGCACGCCGTTCGCCACGAAGCGCGGCCCCCAATGCGAGATCGCAGCTTCGACGCGCGGGTCACGGGGAGGCGTTGAGGAGGTATCGGCGGGCATGCTGGTTTCCTCGAACGTGCAGTGGTGCTTTTCGGTGCACAAGGATAGCGCAATCGTGCTGCGCCTTGCGAGGGGGGCAGAAAATGCAGCTCAAGACTTCACGGATGCCCTCCGCGCACGACTTGATCCTGCTACTCCAGACGGCTCGCTGCGGAATGGCTCGTAAACCGAAATTGCGGGATGGTTCTGGCTTATAAAACGACCGGCCTCAATTCCGATCGCGGCGCCAATCTTTGTTGGACTGGAAAACGTACTGCGCGCCGAGCACGACCATGATGACGCGCAGGAGATGATGCAGCGCGATGATGGCGACGTCGGCGCCGAGGATCAGTCCCATGATCGCCATCTCGTTCTGGCCACCAGGGGCGTAGGACAACAAGAGCGAAGTCGGGTCGAGGCCGGTGAGACGAGCCGCCAGCAACGCCATCGCGCCCGCCGTCACCAGCAGCAGCACGGCGATGCCGAGGCCCCAGCTCAGTACGGAGACGAACTCCGAAAGCGAGATGCCCCGGAACTGCGCGCCGATGACGATGCCAATCGTAACCTGCGCAAAGATCAGAACCTCGACCGGCACTTTCACCGTGGTGAGTGCAAAGCCGTGCGCCAAGCCGGACAGGATCATGGGCCCGACAATCGAGGCTCCCAGAATTCCAAAGCGTGCAGCGACGCGCCAACCTGCCCAGGCGAGAAACAATATGAGTGGCGCTTCGAGCAGGCCCAACTGCCATAGATGAAGCGAGGTGGGCATCGCGCCTCCCAGTGGCTTGCCCGCGACAAACTGCAGCCAGAACGGGATCGCAAAAACGGTAGTCACGACGCGGGCCGCTTGGACGAGCGTGACGCGGCGAAGGTCTGCGCCCGAATCTTGGGCGAACGTGAGCATGTCCGCGAGGCCACCAGGCGCGGACGCGAAGAATGCCGTCGGCTTGTCGAAGCGCGCGTAACGGCGAAGGACAAAATATCCCAGCCCGCATAATGCTGCCGTGTAGGGGAGCAGCATGGCGAGGCTGACGGCTGCGGCGCTGGCTTTTCCGACGAGCGCCGGCGTGAAGCTCGAGCCGACCGCCACGCCGATCAGAGATCGCGCCGGGTGCACGAGGCCGCCCGGCGGGGCAAGCGGGTGATTTCGCGTCGCCAGAAACAACGAGATGGTCAGTGGTCCCAAAAGCCATGGCAGCGGCAGCGCGGCCATCTGAAACACGACACCGGCGGCGATACCGACCACGTAGCTGACCGCGAGCCGCCGGATCAGATCGGGCGACATTGCAAGCGCGCGGGCTGCCGCGTCGAGAGGTGCCCGACAAATCGCAGCAACTCGCTCGGCGTTCCGCGGAGATTTTCTATCGTCAGGGCTGTCGTCGGGCATGCTGCGGTTTGCCCGTTAGCGGCAAGCCGCGCAACGCGTCGTTATCTCGCGGGTCTAATCAATCGCTATCGCCGCCGAGAACGGTACCAAGGAGGCCACCTTCGTCGCGGCCACCGCCCATCGGGCCGGCGTTCGCCAGCACGCGGCCGGCGAGGCGCGAGAACGGCAGGCTCTGGATCCAGACCTTTCCGGGGCCGACGAGGCGGGCGAAGAACACGCCTTCGCCGCCGAAGATCATCGATTTGACGGAACCGGCGCGGACGATGTCGAAGTGGATGTCCGGTGTCATCGCGGCAACGCAGCCGGTGTCGACGTGCAGTTCCTCGCCCTCGGCCAGTTCGCGCTCGATCACGCAGCCGCCGACGTGGACGAAGCAATAGCCGTCGCCTTCGAGCTTCTGCATGATGAAGCCCTCGCCGCCAAACAGGCCCGTCATGATCTTCTTCTGGAAGAAGATGCCGATCGTGACGCCCTTGGCCGCGCACAGGAACGCATCGCGCTGTGCGACGAGCATGCCGCCGTAGTCCGAAAGCTTGAACGCCAGGATCGTTCCCGGATAGGGCGCGGCGAACGCGACGCGCGCCTTGCCCTGCCCCTGGTGGGTGAACACGGTCATGAACAGGCTTTCGCCGGTGAGCAACCGCTTACCTGCGGAGGCGATCTTGCCGAAGAAGCCGCCCGGCGCCTTCGAGCCATCGCCGAACACGCTGTCCATGTGGACGGGCGCGTCCTTGAACATCATAGAGCCAGCTTCCGCAATGGCGCTCTCGCCAGGATCGAGTTCGATCTCGACGAACTGCATCTCTTGTCCTTGGATGCGGAAATCGATGTCGTCGGACGTGCCGGGCGTGCGCGAACCGCCACCGCCGAGGATGCTGGGAACTGAAGGGGACATAAGGGTGCTCCTGCAATTGACCGCGCCACAATAGACCATGGCCAGAGTACGCACGAAAAAGCCTACAACAAGTCAGCTTTACAATTTGCGACCTGCGCGTGACCGACCCAGCCAGCCTGAGACTGGCAGCCTCAGAATGGCCGAAAGCAACGCCGAACGTCTAGCTTTCCAACCCTTGCAGGCTACGGCTGGCGACTTCCGACCATGCGCCGCCGGATGTCCGCCAGCGGAGAAGCGCGGCAATTCCTTCACGATCCGCGCACTCGAGACCAGCCTCTGGCCCCATCACCATGAGAGCCGTCGACCAGGCGTCCGCCCACATGCAGCTTTCGTGGAGCACCGTTACGGATGCGAGCCCGTGCTCGACGGGGCGCCGCGTGCGCGGATCGATGGTGTGGGGGAGACGCTTTCCATTGACGCTGACGAAGCGTCTGTAGTCGCCCGATGTCGCGACCGACAGCGCATTCAGGGCAATGCGCGTGGGCGGGAGCAGGCAGTCTTGGTCGGGTGGTTCGACGTCGATCCACCAGGGCTGAAGGCCAGGCTTCACGCCGCTTCCACGCAGCTCGCCGCCGATTTCGACGAGATGGCTCGCGAGACCGCATTCGCGCAGATAGTCCGATACGGCATCGACGGCGAAACCCTTGGCGATGGCCGAGAGGTTCAGCGCGAAACCGCCAGGCTGGAGCAGCCGGCCTTGCGCATCGAGTTGCAGCCGGTTCCATCCCACGGGGTGATGGCCAATCTCCGCGGCGCTCGGGATCGTGAAGCCCGGGGCGTCGAATCTGCCTTGCGTGCCGAACCCCCATGCATTCACGACGCGGCCGGCCGTCGGATCGAAAGCGCCGTCACTGCGGCCGGCGACATCGAGCGCGCACCGCATGACCGTCGCGAACTCGGCCGGCAGCGCCTGCCATTCGCCCGCCTGCAGACGATTGAAGCGTGAGATATCGGAGGCGGGGACCCACGGGCTCATCTGCGCGACGACCCGCTCCAAAACGTTCTCGATGCCCTGCTGGAGCTTGGCGGAGTCCAACACCGACGGGCCGACGGCCTTCACGCTCCATGTCGTCGCCATGGTGGCACCGTCGAAGGACACGATGCGCGCGCCCTTCGGAGCCGATGGCGCCGCGATGTTCCGGGGCACGAGAACGCGCGGCGGCCGCATGACCCGCATTCCTGTCAAGGAACGACCGACAACCGGACCCGGCCCAGCTCCTGCTTGCCCTGAATGGTCGAATCCTGCGGCGACTTGGGCGGCCATGCGATCGGAATACGCATCATGTCGTAGCCGCCATGCTCGCGCACGGCCTCGATGACGATCTCATAGTCGCCAGGTTTCAGCGTCGACGAGATTCGCGAGACGGTAAGGTCGATCGTGTGCACGCCGGACGAGCGCGAAGCGCCGGTTGCGCCATCCATCGCGGTTGAAGATAACCCGCCGGTCTTGCGCCACCACTGACGCATGTCGCCCATCCACTGCTTGTTGCGCGCGATTCCCTTGTCCTTGTCGTACCAAGCGGCGACGTTTGCGACGAAGCTCTTGTCGGATGCATTCTCGATCCAAACGGCGACATAGGGTCTGTGTGAGGCCCGCGGCAGCTCGATGTATAGATTTGCGCTGGCGCTCCATGCCGCCTGCGGCGCAAGCAGGCCGCAAACCGCGATGGGCAAAGTCAGCTTGAGAGATGACGACTGCATGACATGAGCCTCCGTGACGTCAGTGCACGAACAGAAATATGACGATGGCCGGCACGAAAGCGCCGAACGCGACGATCGGCCAGATCGTCGGCCGCATGCTGCTCTGCCGGATGAGTATCAGCAGACCCGTGAACGCCGAGAGCAGAGCCGCGCCGGCGAAGATGTCGAGAAACCAGCCCCATCCGGCCCCCGCATGGCGGCCTTTGTGGAGGTCGTTGAAGTAGGCGATCAGGCCGCGATCGTTGCGCTCGAACTCCAGCATGCCCGACTTCAGATCGATGCGCAGCGACGCATTTCCGCCTGGGCGAGGCGCCGAGATGGCCAACTCGCCGTCGCTCCAATCGAGGCGCTGCGCAGCGGGCTTGATGCCGTAGCTTGATTGCAGCCACGCGTCGACGTCCCCAGGCAGTCGGCTGGCATTCTGCTGCGCGGCCGGAGCGAGGCGCGCCAATATCTCTGCCGGCACCTTGCCGGTCGTGCGCTGAAGGTGCGGCTCGTCCCGC
Source organism: Bradyrhizobiaceae bacterium (assembly GCA_947475855.1). GTDB lineage: Bacteria > Pseudomonadota > Alphaproteobacteria > Rhizobiales > Hyphomicrobiaceae > CAMDPA01. The sequence goes on along the minus strand of CANJPN010000234.1, from coordinate 1,178 downwards.
TCGAACAGTTGCGCGTTGTTGAGCGTGATCCCGGTCGCGGCAAAAAGTATGAGCCCGAAGAGGCAGATCGCCGAGCTCACCCAATGCCACGTATGCAGATGCCTCACCCAATTGATGCGATTGGGCGAACGCCTGACGCGCGCCACGCCGCCGATAGGCTTCGTCGAATGCTCATCGCCGCGATTGGTTTGGTCCTGCACCCGTTGCCTCCTCCAAAGAACGCGGACCGCTGATGCTCTTTGGTAGAGTTCTGGCCCCCAGAAGGTCCAGTGTAAACGATCAGGCCGGACAAGTTCCATCGGTCGATGGTGTCACATCGAAAACTCACAGCCGGCGAACCGCTGCCGGCGATCGCTGTGATCAATCGCTCGAAGCGTCGCTGATTGCGCTCAATGCCGGAAATGGCGCATCCCGGTCATGACCACCGCGAGGCCGCTGGCGTTGGCGGCATCGACGACTTCCTGGTCGCGCATCGAACCGCCAGGCTGGATAACGGCAGTGGCGCCAGCTTCGGCGGCGGCGATAAGGCCGTCCGCAAACGGGAAGAACGCGTCTGAGGCAACGACCGAGCCCTTGACCTCGAGGCCGGCCATTTCGGCCTTTATGACCGCAATACGCGCCGAATTCACCCGGCTCATCTGGCCCGCGCCCACGCCGACAGTAGCGAGATCGCGCGCGTAGACGATGGCGTTAGATTTCACGAACTTGGCGACCTTCCAGGCGAACAGCAGATCGGCCATCTCGCTCTCGGTCGGCTTGCGCTTCGTCACGACCTCAAGCTTTTCGTAGAGCGCTATGTCTGCGTCCTGCACCAGCAAGCCCCCGGCAACTTTCTTGAAGTCGAGCCGGGCCGCGGGCTTGGCCGGCCAAGCGCCGCAAACGAGAAGGCGGACGTTCTTCTTCTTTGCGGCGACAGCTTCTGCTTCGGCTGTCACGGCGGGAGCGATGATGACCTCGACGAACTGGCGCTCGAGAATCAGTTCGGCAGTTGCGCCGTCGAGCTCGCGATTGAACGCGATGATGCCGCCGAAAGCGGATTCAGGATCAGTCTTGTAGGCACGGTCATAGGCGGAAGCGATGCTGGCCGCTTCGGCGACACCACACGGATTGGCATGCTTGACGATGACGCAGGCGGGGCCGGCGTCGAACGCCTTGACGCATTCGAGGGCTGCATCGGT
>CANJPN010000233.1 GCA_947475855.1 Bradyrhizobiaceae bacterium | reverse complement strand
TCGAGGCACTACCCGAGCTTCTGCTCGATCCGGCCGTCGGCGCAAAGGTCGCCTTCGCGCAGGTCTTTCCGCTCGGAAGTGTCAATCGTCTGGCGCGGTTCTTCACGCCCGGAAACGACGATTGGGCCGGAGCCCGCCGCGCCATGACGGGCGGGCTCAACGGCTTGGCGGATTTCATGCAGCAGGTGAAGGAGTTCCAGCCATGCGTCCAGCAAGCGAAGCGGCAACAATAGAGAACTGCCGCCTATGCGCATTGCTCGTGGCTCAGCGCTCGTGGCACAGCTCCAAGCCTAAGGCGGTCTGAGTTCGCCCAATCGATCGCCGGGCATTAGCCGGGCGGGAGCGTCGAGTCGGTCCGCCGAACTTTCGTGCGATGGTAAACGGCCGGATTGCGATCGCGCACCGAATTCCAGGAAGATTGTCACGGCTGTTATGCCGATGACGTGCTGGTGGGCGACGACACAACCGTGGCCGTCGCCCGATCGCCTGCGACCACATTTCCAGCGGAATATTCGGGGAAGCTTCTTGCTGTGAGTGATTCGTGCCGATGCGTGATTCGATTTCCGAGAGAGGGATAAATTGGCGATGACGAAGATGCTCCAGTACGTCGACGAAATGCGCGCGCAGCTGACCGAGGTCGCGACCACCGAGCAGACATTGATCCGCGCACTGGATCAGGCGCTGAGGCAGGTCGATCAGGAATTGCTGGCGGATGTGCGTGACCTGACGATGGCGCACGAGGCGCGGCGCGTGGCGATCCTCACCGAACTGCAAGGGCTCGCGTCGCGGATCGGTGCTTTTCCGGTGACGGCGGAGCCCTTGGCGGCAGGAACGGTGGCGCCGGCGATCGAGCAGGGGCAGCAGCTTTCGACACAACCCCCGCCATTGCCCGAAAGTTTCGAGGCGGTTCGTGCGGGGGACTGGCGTCAGGCGGTGAGTAACATCAAGGACGACCTCGACACCTACTTCGGACGCAGCGTCGAACACTGAACCGGAGTGTGCCGCGCACGCGGGGCTTCAAACTCTGTCAGGTTCTCAATCCCTTCTTCTGCAGTCGCGGGACCACCTCCTGCAGGAAATAAGGGAGTTCGTCGAGATAGTTCACGAACGAGATCGCCATCCCGCGCAGGCCGGCAGCCGAGAGTTCTGCAAACTCATCGGCGATCTGGTCGGGCGTGCCGACGAGGGGATAGCCACCCATCCCATTGGCGTAGTGCTTCCTGTGGCGCCAGAACTCTTGTTCGCCGACGGTTTCGATCGAGATGTTCTTCTTCTTCAGGATGCCATCGACGGCTTTCCAGTCGGCGTTGTCGATGACGGTGTGGCGATAGTAGTCGTCAGCCTCCTTCTTCGTCGGCCGGCACGTCACGACACCGACCGTATAGACATCAAGGTCGCGCCCGAGATCGCGAGCCTGCTGTTTGACGCCGGCGACGCGGGACTTGGTTTCCTCGATGCTGTCGCGGTCGGCGCGCGTGAAGAAAGCGTCGCAGTTGCGGATCGCGAAGTTGCGGCCGTTGGGCGACGCGCCGGCGTTCATCATGACGGGGCGTGATCCACCGTAGGGCTTGGGCTTGGCGCGGACACCCTTCAAGCTGATGTGCTGGCCTGCGTAGTCGACGTTTTCCTTGTCGCTCCAGGCGAGCTGCACCGCGTCCCACCATTCCTGGGCGTATTCGTAGCGGCGATCATGGTCGCGCTGCGTGACGCCGAACATTTCGAATTCGTCTTCGTTCCAGCCGCAGACGATGTTGAGCCCGAATCGCCCTTTGCCGATGTGGTCGGCGGTCATCATCATCTTGGCGGCGATGATCGGGTTGAACAGCGGCGCGTGAACCGTCCCGAATACGGTGATGCCCTTGGACGCGCCGAGTAGGCCGCAGGCCCAGGTGATGGTCTCGTAGGTGCCGCCCTGGTAGTCGGTGTCGCCGCCGTAGCCTTTCCAGCGGCCGATCGGCAGCATGAAGTCGATGCCGCCTTTATCCGCTATCTCGACGAGGTCGAGGCAGTCCTGCATGTCCCCGCTCCACCGCTCGGGTACGAGGGTGACGGCGCGGCCCGACGAGCAATTCGCGCCAAACAGCCCGAGTGTGAACTTGTTGGAGCCGTGCAGTGCGTTGCGGGCGCTTTGAGGGATGGCGGTCGTGGTCATGGGCGTTTCCCTTGTCGGCGGTTCACCAGCCATTTTGCGCTTCGGACCGGAGCATTGCCAGAGGGGGAGGCTGGGCGTCGATTGTCGCAGGTGGGGGATAAGTCCGGAGGGTCGGGTTGCAGGGGGGCGTGAATGGTGCCATGGGCGCAGTGGAGAGCAGGCGGCCCTCGTCGGCCGTACACCCGAACGCCATCGTCTTAAGCGGTTTCGCCGAGGCTTCATGCGACGCACGATTTGGGATGCCGTGACCAGTTTCTTCGGTCCCTCGAAGAACAATGCGCGCTTTGCCGAGCTGCTGCAGCAGCTCGCGGGCGTTGCAGTCGAGTGCGCGGCGCACTTCAAGAAGACCGGGGGGCGGGATCTCCAGGCAATCGTCGATTTCGAGCACAAGGCCGACCGGATCGTCGACGATATCCACGAGTTGCTCGATGATGCGTTCATCCTGCGCTTCGACATTCCCGACTCGATGGAACTGACCGACGAACTCGATAACGTCATCGACGGTATGCGAAAGGTTGCGATCCACCTCGATATCTATCACGCGCAGATCGATCAGCTGAAACCGGACGCTCGCGAGCTGATCGAGATCGGAGAGAAGATGATCAACGCGGTTCAAGGGTTGGCCGCGATGTTTTCAGAGCCGAGGCTGCAATTGGCGAAAGTACGCGAAGGCGCCAACGCGATTGATGCTTCCGAATCCGATGCGGACAAGATCGTCGCGCAAGCCGAACGCCGTCTTGTCGCCGAGTACAGCCCGGCGCAAGCAAATCATCTTGAGTTCCTCGCCTGGCAGAAGCTGTACCAGTTGCTCGAGCAGGTGACCGACGACGCCAACCATTGCGCCCGGCTGATCTTGTCGCTCGCCCGCAAGGAGGCCTGATGGAGTGGCTAACGCCGGCACTGGCCATCGCACTTTTCATGGTGCTGGCAGCCGAGTTCGTCAACGGCTGGACGGACGCGCCTAACGCCATTGCAACCGTGGTCTCGACAGGTGTGATGTCGCCGCGGGCCGCGATCGTGATGGCTGTCGTTCTGAATACGATTGGCGCGATGGCCGGAACTGCCGTGGCCGCGACGGTCGGAAAAGGCATCGTCGTGCCTTCGGTTTTGACGCTGGCGACCATCACGTCGACGATGATCGCAATCGTGGCGTGGGGCACTTTGGCGGCGAAGGTTGGGATTCCCGTCAGTAAATCGCATGCGCTGCTGGCGGGGCTTGCTGGCGCTGGCTTAGCGGGCGGCGGCTGGGATGCGCTGCTTCTGGACGGATGGACGAAGGTAGGCATCGGCCTCGTGTGCTCACTCGTTCTGGGAGCGCTTGGTTCGTGGATACTCGGGATGATCATCATCCGGATCGGTGGCCATATGCGTCCGACGCGGGCAAAGCGTACGTTCGACCGCTTGCAGATCGTCTCAGCGGCGGCGATGGCGTTCAACCATGGGCTCAACGACGGCCAGAAGTTCATGGGTGTATTTGCGATGACGATGCTCGCAGGCGGCGCAACCAAAGCTTTCGAGATCCCGTTCTGGGTGATGCTTGTTTGTGCGTTGACAATGGGACTGGGCACGAGCTTCGGCGGCTGGCGCATCATTGAGACAGTCGGCCTCAAAATGGCGCGGATCAAATCGTGGCAAGGCTTTGCGGCGTCCACGTCGGCTTCCCTGACCATATTCGGGGCTTCTTGGTTCGGTATTCCGCTTTCGACAACGCATACGATCACCTCGGCGATCGTCGGAGTTGGGGCGGCTCGGCGATTGACGGAAGTCAAGTTGGGTGTGTTGAAGCGCATTCTGTTGGCTTGGTGTGCTACGTTCCCCTGCTGCGCGGCTCTTGCTTATGTCGCGGCGCTGTTCGCCAACCGGTTGTGAGCCGCTGACCGATGGATTGGAAAAAGCAGGTCGGGGCGCTTCCCGTCAAAACCGATAGGAACGGCGCCTTGCGAGTGCTTCTCGTGACGTCGCGGGAGACGCGGAGGTTGGTCATTCCCAAGGGATGGCCATGGCCCGGCGTAAAGGATCACAAGGCCGCTGCCGAAGAAGCGCGTGAAGAAGCTGGCATTCGCGGGAAGATCGGCAAGAACCCGGTCGGAAGTTACACCTACGACAAACGCCGGGCCAATGGTTCGGTGCCCGTAAGGGTGAAGGTGTTCCTGCTCGAGGTGCACGAAGAGCTGGATGACTGGCCGGAACGCGATGAACGCGAGCGCAAATGGCTCACGCCGACGAAAGCCGCTGAGTCCGTCGTCGAGCCAGAGTTGGCTGAGCTTATCCTCAAGATCGCCGCGGATTGGCGTGCGAAGGGCTGAGGCTCACACCCTCCCCAGAGCGATCAGGATGCTTTCGGGTGTGATCGGTTGGGCGGTGACGCGCGCCTCGAACGGCAGCAGCGCATCGTTGACGGCGTTCATCAGCGCGGCCGGCGCAGCGCCGGTGCCGGATTCGCCGACGCCTTTGGCGCCGAGTTCCGATGCGCTGGTCGGCGTGACGACGTGCTCGACGACGATATCGGGCATTTCGGTCGACATCGGCGTGAGATAGTCGGCCATCGTACCGTTGATGAGCTGTCCGTTCTCGTCGTAGACGCAGTGCTCGTACAGCGCGCCGCCGAGGCCCTGGACGCAGCCGCCCCGCACCTGCTCGTCGGCCAACTGGGGGTTGATCACGCGGCCGCAGTCCTCGACGACCCAGTGTTTGAGGTGCTTGATGAAGCCCGTCTCCATGTCGACTTCGACGTGGGCGGCCTGGATTCCGTTCGTGAAAATGTAGAGGTCGTCGAGCAGCCGGAAGCGGCGGGTGTGGCTGAGCTGGGGGTGGACCGTGTTGGGGAACTGTCCGACCTGGAAATGGGCGATGCGGCCGATTTCGCGCAACGGGAGGCGTTCCATGCCAGTCGCGGCGTCGACGATCTTGCCGGAGATCAGGTCGAGAGTCTCGGGCTTTGCCTGGAGGAGCACACCGGCCAGTTCCAGGACCTCGGCGCGCAGGGCGCGGGCGGCTTGGTGGACTGCTTCGCCACCGATGGCCGTTGCGCGAGAGGCGTAGGTGCCGCCGCCATAGGGCGTGGCGTCGGTATCACCGGAAATGATGCGGATCGCTGCCATCTCGACGCCGAGCGCGGACGCCGCGATTTGCTGCATGACGTCGTTGACGCCTTGTCCTTGATCGGTGACGCCGACCGCGCAGATGATGCCTCCGTTCGGCTCGAGCTTGATGGTGCAGGCGTCCTGCGCGGAGATCGGTGCGCCGCCGACGCCGTAGTAGCCGTTCGGCCCGGGTGCGGTGCCCTTGATGAAAGCGGCAAGACCGATGCCGCGATAGACGCCCTGTTTGCGTAGCGCGGCCTGATCGGCGCGAAGCGCGCGATAGCCTATGCTCTTCTCGAGCACGTCGAAGCAACGGGTGAAGCTCATGTCGGCAAGTTTGACGCCCGATGCAGTCTTGGTCGGGAAGGCGGCATCTGGGAATGCATTGCGCCGGCGGATTTCGAGAGGGTCGATGCCGAGCTTCGTCGCTGCGAGGTCGAGCAGGCTCTCGCCGACGGTGATGCCGATGGGGTGGCCGACAGCGCGATATTGCGAGGAGGGGACTTTGTTGAGGTACACGACGGTCGCCTTGGCGCGGTAATGCTTGTGCTTGTAGGGACCGGCGGTGATGTTGAGTATCTGGTTTGCCTCGAACACGGACGTGCGCGGGTATTGGGAGTAAGCGCCGGCGCCTGCGACCACGTCGAAGTCGACTGCTGTGATGTCGCCTGCCTTCGTGAACGCCATCCGCGCCTTTATGAGGTTCTCGCGCGCATGGATATCCGAACCGAAGCTCTCCAGGCGGTCAGCCACGAATTTGACAGGGCGTCCCAGCACCTTGGCGGCTAACGCGGTGGCGATCTCGTCGCCGTAGGTATGGATCTTGAGGCCGAACGAGCCCCCGACATCGGGTGCCACCACACGCACGTTGTGATCGGGAATACCGAGGGTGTTGGCGATCACGTGCTGGATCATGTGCGGCGTCTGGCTCGACGTCCAGATCTGCAGCCGCTCCGACGCGGCGTCCCAGTCGGCGAGGAGCACGCGGGGTTCCAGGCTGACCGCGGTATGGCGAGCGAAGTCGTAGGTTTCCTCGACGATGAGGTCGGCGCTCTCGAAGGCTTGGTCGACATTCCCTATGTCGATCGTCTTTTCGAACGCGAGGTTATCGCCGAGTTCGGGATGGAGAACGACTGCGCCTGGGCCCAGCGCTGTGGTCTTGTCGACGGTGACGGGGAGTTCTTCGTAGATGATCTCGACGAGCTCGGCGGCGTCCTCGGCAAGTGCTCGCGTGTCGGCGATCACCATCACGACGGGTTCGCCGTGCCAGCAGGCACGCTCGACGGCGAGGGGGAATTGCGGCGCGGATTTCATCGTGGGGAAGCACGTCAGCGTGCCGACCCAGGGGCCGGTGCAAAGCTTGGCAACCTCAGCGCCGGTCATGACCACGCGCACGCCTGGCGCCTTCCGAGCAGCAGCGATATCGATGCCCTTGATCCGCGCATGCGCCCAGGGGCTGCGGACGAATGCGGCATGCAGCATGCGCGGCAGTGTAATGTCGTCCGTGTAGCGGCCTTTGCCGGCAACGGCGCGTTTGGCGCCTGCTCGCGACAAACTGCGGCCGACGTAGGAGTGCGGGCGGTCGTGCGGCGTGAGCCTGGCTTTTGGGGTGACAGTGCCGGTCATGGGATGGTCCTACGATGTTGGAACCGCAGGGTCAGCTCGGTTGCACCGAGGTAACCCAGCCTACGCCTTGCCTTTGGCGGGGCGGGGTGCGCGAGAGGCTTCTTCCCGCCTCTTCATCGTAGTCTCGATCGCGTCGACGATCGCGTGATAGCCGGTGCAGCGGCAGTAATTGCCGGACATGAACGTGCGGATTTCCTCGCGCGTGGAGATTTCTCCTTCTGCAAGCAGTTCGGCGGCGGTCATGAGTTGTCCTGGTGTGCAGTAGCCGCATTGCAGAGCGTTGCGCTCGACGAACTCGGCCTGCAGGTCGGCGACCTCGCCGCTGTCGGTAAGGCCTTCGATGGTGACGATGTTCTGACCATCGGCCTGTACCGCCAGCATCAGGCAGCCGCGGACGACCTTGCCGTCGACGCGGACAGAGCATGCCCCGCAGACGCCGTGCTCGCAGCCGATGTGGCTCCCGGTCAGCTGCAGATCCATGCGCAGGAAGTCGACGAGGTGCTGGCGAACCGGCACGAGGCGTGTAATGCGCTCCCCGTTGACCTTGCACGTGATCTCTTGAGTCTCCTCGGTTTTCATGCGGCCTTCGCTTTGCTCGTGATGTCGTCTAGTGCACGCTGCGTGAGTACACGCTGCCAATGCAACTTGGTGGCGGGCTTGCCAAGGAGGTTGTCCATCGGGTCGAGGTCGCTGGCGAGCGCGGTACTGACGGCCTCGGCCGTCGCGTCGTTCCAGATCTTGCCTTCGGCGGCTGCCATCGCCGTTTTTGCAAGGGTGGGTTTCACCTCGCTGCCGAAGTACACGAGCCTGACGTTGCTGATCGTGCCGCTTTTTACACGGGCACGGGCGGCCACGCCCGCGACCGCGAAGTCTCCGTGTCGGCGCGACAGTTCCTTGAACGACGAACGCTCGTCGCTGGTCTGCGGCGGTATCAGCGCTTCGATCAGCATCTCGTCGGGGGCGCGCGCGGTCTGGTAGAGGCCGTGGAAATAATCCTCGGCGGCGACTTCGCGAGTGCCGCGCACACTCTGGAGGACCAGACGGCCGCCCAGCGCAAGGAGACAGGCGGGCATCTCGGCGGCCGGGTCCGCGAGAGCGACGCTGCCTCCGAATGTGCCGCGATTGCGTACGGCGACGTGCGCCACATGCGGTATCGCCTCCGCAACGAGTGGCAGGTATTTCGCGACCATGTGCGACAGCATCACGTCGGCATGCCGTGTGAGTGTGCCGACGCGGACTTCCTTGCCATTGAAAATCGCGCCCGCGAGATGTTCCAGACGATTGATATCGATCAGGAGCGCTGGTCGGGATAGGCGCATGTTCAGTGTCGGGATCAGGCTTTGACCGCCCGCGAGAATACGAGCCTCGTCGCCATGTTCCGCCAGCAGCTTGCAGGCGTGCTCGACACTTTCGGCGCGGACGTAGGAGAACTTCGGAGCTTTCACGCTCACTCCTGCAATTGGCTTGGGGGGATACCGTGCCGATGCTGGCACCAGTGAAACACTATTTCAAGCGGTGCTGTCTCAGGCCGAAGGGGGCCTGGCCAGGTGACGGTGCGGTTGCTGCGGTCTCAAATCGAGCCGGCAAGACCCAATGACTTCACCAGTGCGCCCCATTTTGCGATCTCACTGCCTATGTAGTTGCGCGCGACGTCGACCGGAGGCGGTTCAATAGGGAGCAAGCCATGGCCAGTTATCCGGGCCTTCATGTCCGGATCTGCCATGATGCGGTTCATCTCGGCGTGAAGATGGTCGACGATGGCCCGAGGAGTGGCAGATGGCGCCACCAGCATGTGCCAAGAGACGGCCTCGAAGTCAGGTCGGGCGGCTGCTTCGGCGAACGGGGGGACGTCGGGGAGCGTGGGCAACCGGGTGGTTGACGTGACAGCGAGTGCTCGCAAAGCGCCATCCCGGATCAGTCCCAACGATGCGCCGGCCTCCGCAAAGGTGAGGGGAATGTGGCCGGCGGCAACGTCGCCGATCGCCTGCGGACTGTTGCGATAGGCCACGTGGTTCATGTCCACGTCGAAGATTTGCTTCAGGTATTCTCCCGCCAGATGTGG
>CANJPN010000232.1 GCA_947475855.1 Bradyrhizobiaceae bacterium | reverse complement strand
TCGTTTGCATTGAATATTTCTTTGACCTAGGTTGATCATGTAAGGCCTAGACTTACGTCGGTACCGGGGTATGGGGGGAACCATCAACCGATACCGACAGACGGGTCTAGGTCGGTCCCGCCGAAAGGCGAGACCTAATACCTGGATTGCAGCCAAGTGGTTTCCGGTCGGCGTTCATTGCTGGACACAGTGTGGATGCAATGGTTGCCCTGGCGGCGATCCAGGTAGACATCAATCAAGTGCCTCGGCGAGCAGTCGCCTGGAGGCACGGACGGAATGAAGCAGCCCTTGTGTAGGCTGTATGTCAGCCGGTGCAAGTGGGTCCGACGAGGATCGGGTCACCGTTCGACCAGAACCAAGTCGGTGGATCAGATTGGGAGAGCCGACGATGGCTCTGCCGATGGAAGTCTCGTCTGGTTGCGTGTCGGCTACCCCGCTGCGACACGATAACCAGATGAGCAGCAGGGGCCCGCCCGCTCCTGCAGCCCCCGACCGGTCCGCCGGTCGGGGGATTTTTATTGATTGGCCATCGCTTGCTTCGATCGGCAGCACGCTTGCGGCGCCTGCAATTGGATCGTACGACCTCGTCCCTCGTCACAACCGGTTGTGCCCTTTGCGCGAACGGCGTAATCGACGAGGCAAGATTTCCGCAGGCGGAAGGCAATCCAAAGGCTCGGGCCATCAACCAGGCTGATGCCGGCCGCGAGGCGCAGGTCAGAACGGATCAGGACTGAATGCGCTTTCTCGTTACAGGCACGGCCGGCTTCATCGGGTTTCATGTCGCCAAGCGGCTGCTTGACGACGGCCACGAAGTCACGGGCATCGACGGCTTCACACCGTATTACGATGTGAAGCTGAAGGAGAGCCGCCATGCTCTGCTCGTCACCCGCAATGGGTTCGACGGTCACCGCCTGATGCTGGAAGATGCGTCGGGCCTCGCAAAGGTTTGGTCAACCCGCCCATTCGATGCCGTGATCCACCTCGCGGCCCAAGCCGGCGTCCGCTACAGCATCGAGAACCCGCACTCTTACATTGATGCGAACATATTGGGCACGTTCAATATTCTCGAGCTCGCGCGGCGCTACCCCGTCGGCCACCTCATGATTGCCTCGACCAGTTCTGTCTACGGCGCGAACACGCAGATGCCGTTCAGCGAGAGCGACCGGGCGGTGCATCCGCTGTCGCTATACGCCGCAACAAAACTCGCGACCGAGCATATCGCACACAGCTATAGCCATCTTTGGAGCTTGCCGGTCACCGCGTTCCGGTTCTTCACGGTTTATGGTCCCTGGGGCCGGCCTGACATGGCGCTGTTCAAATTCACGCGAGGCATTATCGAGAACACGCCGATCGACGTCTACAATCACGGGCAGATGCAGCGTGACTTCACGTACATCGACGATCTCGTGGAAGCGATCAGCCGGCTGGTCATGTGCGTGCCGCCTGCTGCGGCCGGGCGGGACGCCGACACTACCGCTGGCGCTGGAGCCACCGCTTTGTCGCCTGTCGCGCCTTTCCGTGTCGTCAACATCGGCGGGGGGCAGCCTACCAGCCTGATCGAATTCATCGAGGAGATCGAACGCGCTGTCGGCAAGCCAAGCATTCGCAACCTCATGAAAATGCAGCCCGGTGACGTCGTGAAGACCTATGCCTCCGCCGATACCCTCGAAGCTCTGACGTCCTATCGCCCGGCGACGCCGGTGTCGGAGGGCGTGAAGGCGTTCGTGAGGTGGTATCGCGACTATTACAAGGCTTGACCCATGCCCCGTGGGCTGCTCGCAACCTCGCTATGGTTACATTGACAACCCCTGCGACGCATCCTTATGTCTGCCTTCAGTTGCTGCCGGCATGGCCGCGGCGTCTGGCGCTAACGGACATCGACCCCACCACGCGTCCCGGCACGTTGCTCTCGCGGTCGCCCGGCCCCGGGCTCGAGCGCTTGATCTGCATGTGACCTGCACGGATTTCCGGGGCTCGGCGCCCGCACTCGAGGATTGACCACCGTCATGATGTCTATCGGCTCTCTCGCCTCCCGGATCTTCGGTTCGTCGAACGAACGCAAGGTGAAGAACCTGCGTCCCCGGGTGGCCGAGATCAATGCGCTAGAACCAGAATTGATGGGATTGTCGGACGACGATCTCAGGGCGCGGACCGATCAGTTCCGGCAACAACTGGCCAACGGCGCCGATCTCGACAGCCTGCTGGTTCCCGCATTCGCCACCGTGCGAGAGGCCGCAAAGCGGACTCTGGGACAACGCCATTTCGACGTCCAGATGATGGGCGGCATGGTGCTGCACAGCGGCAAGATCGCAGAGATGAAGACGGGCGAGGGCAAGACCCTGGTCGCCACGCTGCCGGTCTATCTCAATGCGCTGGCTGGCAACGGCGTCCATGTCGTCACCGTCAACGATTACCTCGCCAAGCGCGACAGCGAGTGGATGGGGCAGGTCTACAAGTTCCTCGGCCTGACCGTTGGCGTCATCGTGCATGGCCTCGATGACGAGGAGCGCAAGCTCGCTTATGACTGCGACGTCACCTACGGCACCAACAACGAGCTCGGTTTCGACTATCTGCGCGACAACATGAAGATGAGCCGCGCCGAAATGGTGCAGCTCGGCAATCGCGGCAACGACGCGGTCGGCCACTATTTCGCGATCGTCGACGAGGTCGACTCGATCCTGATCGACGAGGCGCGGACGCCGCTGATCATCTCCGGACCGGTCGAGGACAAGGCCGATCTCTACCAGGCCGTAGACGCGCACATGAAGGTGCTGATCGAGGCGCACGAGAAAATCGTGCGCGATCTCGAGCGCGACATGACCAAGACCAACGGCGGCACCGTCGACAAGGAAGCACTGAAGGAAACGCTGAAGGAACAGGGCTACTTCGAACTCGACGAAAAGCAACGCTCGGTTTCGCTCACCGAATTGGGCAACAGCCGCATGGAAGAGGTGCTTACCGGGCAAGGGATGCTCAAGGGCACGCTCTACGATATCGACAACGTCACCATCGTCCACCACATCAATCAGGCGCTGAAGGCGCACGCCCTGTTCCGCCGCGACCGCGACTACATCGTGAAGGGCGGGGAAGTCATCATCATCGACGAGTTCACGGGCCGAATGATGCCGGGCCGGCGCTATTCGGAGGGCCTGCACCAGGCGCTCGAGGCGAAGGAGCACGTGCAGATCCAGCCCGAGAACGTCACGCTCGCGCAGATCACGTTCCAGAACTACTTCCGCCTCTACAAGAAGCTCGGCGGCATGACCGGCACTGCGCTCACCGAAGCCGACGAATTCATGGACATCTACGGCCTCGACGTCGTCGAGATACCGACCAACGTCGCCGTCGCCCGTCTCGACGAAGACGACGAGATCTACCGGACCGCGCCGGAGAAGTGGAACGCGATCATCGCCGAGATCGAGCGGGCGCAGGAGCGCCAGCAGCCCGTGCTCGTAGGCACGGTGTCGATCGAGAAGAGCGAGCATCTCTCCGAACTGCTCAAGCAGAAGGGCGTCCGGCATCAAGTGCTGAACGCCCGCTATCACGAGCAGGAAGCCATCATCATCGCACAAGCGGGCCAGCCGGGTGCGGTGACGATCGCGACCAACATGGCGGGCCGCGGCACCGACATCAAACTCGGCGGCAACGTCGAATACAGCGTGCTGGAATGGACACAAGAGCGCGAGGCGGCTGGCAACGCGCCAACCGAGCGTGAGATCGAAAAGAAGAAGGCCGAGATCGAGGCCGAGGTCGACCGCAACAAGGAGATCGTAAAAGCGGCCTCCGAGACGGTCGAGCTGGCACCAGCCAAAGGTAAGCGTGCAGCCAGGACCGTGGAAAAGCCGGGCGGCCTCTACGTGATCGCTACCGAACGCCATGAGAGCCGCCGCATCGACAACCAGTTGCGCGGCCGTTCGGGCCGTCAGGGCGATCCGGGCCGCACCAAGTTCTATCTGTCGCTCGAAGACGACCTGATGCGCATCTTCGGGTCGGAGCGCATGGACACGGTGCTCAGGACGCTCGGCCTCCAGGAAGGCGAGGCCATCATTCATCCTTGGATGAACAAGAGCCTGGAGATGGCCCAAAAGAAGGTCGAAGCCCGCAACTTCGACATCCGCAAGCAGATCCTGAAGTACGACGACGTGATGAACGACCAGCGCAAGGTCATCTTCGACCAGCGCGTCGACATCATGGCCCAGGACGACGTGTCGGAGACGATCGTCGACATGCGGCACGGTGTGATCGACGAACTCGTCAAGCGGCACATCCCCGAGCAGGCGTACGCCGAACAATGGAACAGCGAGGGACTGCAGAAAGAAATCAAGGAGATCTTCGGGCTCGACCTGCCCGTGAAGGACTGGGCGGCCGAGGAAGGCATCGCCGACCAGGAGATCAAGGAGCGGCTGACAAAGGAAGCTGACGAACATGCCGCGCGCAAGACGGTCGAGGTCGGCACCGAGAACTGGCGCCAGCTCGAAAAGGCGGTGCTGCTGCACACGCTCGACCACCTGTGGCGCGAGCACATCGTCACGCTCGAGCACCTGCGGCAGGTGATCGGGTTCCGCGCATACGGCCAGCGCGATCCGCTCAACGAGTACAAGTCCGAAGCGTTCAATCTGTTCGAGGGTCTGCTGGCGAAGCTGCGCGAGGCGGTGACGGGACAGCTCATGCACCTGGAGCTTGCGCCGGCTGAGGAGCAATCCCTTCTTCAGCCCGTCGATCTGCCGCCGATGCAGGGCCACCATGTAGATCCGACGACCGGGCTCGACGAAATGGCGATGGCCGATGCCGTTTTGGCAGCCGAGCAGGGCGGCGGTCTATCGCGCAGGCCGGTACAGGGTCGCAAGGATGCCGATGTCGATCCGAACAATCCAGCGACGTGGGGCAAGGTCTCACGCAACGCGGTATGCCCGTGCGGCTCTGGCAAGAAGTACAAGCACTGTCACGGCCGGCACGAGTAGGCGGGCGGGCAGGTTGGGCGAGTGAGGCGAAGCCGTAACCCGCCGAAGAGGAGATGGGGAACTGCGCCGGCCCGGTGGAGCTTTTCCACCTGCGGTGCAGTCAAGTGGCGGGCTGCGCACGAATTGTGCTCGCCCGCCTTACGGGGAAAGGCGAGCCATGAAAATCCTCGTTACCGGAACGGCAGGACAGCTCGCGCAGTCGCTGCTCACGGCAGGTCTCGCAGCGGGTGTCGACGTCGTCGCGTTGCGGCGGCCGCAGCTCGATCTCACCGTACCTGGAACGCTGCGCACGGCACTCGCGGACGTGGAGCCGGACATTGTCGTCAATGCAGCGGCATACACGGCAGTCGACAAGGCCGAGACCGAAGAGGCACTGGCGCACAAGGTGAATGCATTGGGGGCGGGTGAGCTCGCAGCAGTGTGTGCCCGGGCCGGCGCGTCACTTATCCATATCTCCACCGACTACGTGTTCGACGGCGCGGGCAAGCGTGCCTACGTCGAGAGCGACAGCACCGCACCGATCAACGCCTATGGTCGCTCCAAGCTCGCCGGCGAAATTGCAGTGGCAGCCGCAAGCCCACGCCACCTCATCCTGCGGACGTCGTGGATCTACAGTCCGTACGGCACGAACTTCGTGCGCACGATGTTGCGGCTCGGTGGCGAGCGCGAGACACTCGGTGTCGTCGATGACCAATTGGGATGCCCGACCTATGCGCCGCATCTGGCGGACGCGATTTTAGCGATAGCCGCTCAAGTCGAAGGCGCCGCGGCTTCCGATCCGCGGTGGGGCATCTATCACGCTGCGGGCAGCGGCGAGACGACATGGTGCGGCTTCGCGCGCGAGATCTTCCGCACGACCAAGGCACGCGGCCTGCGCACACCAGCCCTGAATGCACTCACGACATCGGAGTTTCCGACACCGGCGCGGCGGCCGGCAAACTCGCGACTCGACTGCGGCAAGCTCGCCGGCACTTTCGGCGTGCGGCTGCCGGACTGGAAGGACGGGACGCGCGCATGCCTGGACAGGCTGCTTTCTGCGTAGTCGTCTTAAGGCTTCAGCCAGGGCGGCTCGGGCGAGTACCAAGACGCGGTGAAATCGATGAAGGCGCGCACCTTCGCCGACAGATGCATGCGATGCGGATAGACGAGATAGACTCCGAGAGATTGCACCGTTTTCTCCTCGAAGAGCGCGACAAGACGTCCTTCGCGCAGGTCACGCGCCACCGCGAACTCCGGGATGAAGCCGACGCCCAGCCCAAGGTGCAGCGCGCGGTGCACTGCCATCGCACTGTTGACAATGAGGCAAGGCTCGACGCGGACGACATCCTCCTTGCCCACTGGGCCGAAGCGCCAGGAATCGCGCCAGCGAATATTGCTGTCGACGATGCAGTTCATGCTGGCAAGGTCCTGTGGCCTTCGCGGCTTTCCGACCTCGGCCAGATAAGCCGGCGAGGCGCACAACAGCAGGCGCACGTCACAAAGCTTCCTCGCGATCAAGGTGCTGTCCTGGAGCGTGGTGACGCGGATCGCCAGATCGAAGCCTTCACCGATAAGATCGACAAGCCGGTCGGCGAGAAACACCTCGACGTCGAGGCTCGGGTAATGCAGGCGAAATGCGTTCAGCATCTCGACGAGTTCCATTTCGCCGAGCGTCTGCGGCGCGGTGATGCGCAAGCGGCCGCTGGGCTGACCAGACTGGGCCTTGACGGCCTCCTCGAGAGCTTCAAAATCCGCAATCAGGGCGCGCGCGCGTTCATAGTAGGCGCGGCCGATCTCGGTGACCTGGACACTGCGGGTCGTGCGATTGATCAGGCGGACGCCGAGCCTTTCCTCGAGCTCGCCGACGTGCTTGGAGACGAGCGCTTTGGATCGCCCGATCCTCTTGCCGGCGACCGTGAAACTTTGCGTATCAGCGACCGCGACGAACGTCCTCATCAAGTCGAGCGTATCCATGGCGTCGCGGTCGGGCTGGAGTTATGATTTCTGCCCACAAAGTAGACGAATTCGATCTATTGTAAACTCGTTGGAAACGATCATTCCTGCCTTGTTGGTCACATGTTGAAACTCACTCACTTCAGGCTCTGTCCGCTGTCCAGATCGATCCGGCTGGCTCTGGCAGAGTGCGACCAGGCATTCGATCTGGAAGAGGAGCGGGCGTGGGAGTGGAGGGCTGGATTCCTGGCGCTCAATCCTTCGGGCGAGCTCCCGGTGCTTGAAATCCAGGGCGAGGCCGTGCTGTGCGGGGCCTATTCGATCATCGAATATCTGGGCGAAGCCAACGATGCGGACGGGTTACAGGAGCGGCGCCGCCTGCGGCTGTTTCCGGGCTCGCGGGAGGATCGCGCCGAGGTACGGCGGCTGGTCGGCTGGTTCCAGCACAAGTTCTTTGGAGAAGTTTCGCGCGAGTTGATGGCCGAAAAGGTCCAGCCGCAAGTCTCCCGGTTGATGTCCCCGGTGCCCGTTGCGGGTCACACGCCCAACCCGGCCGTCCTGCGCGCCGTCCGAGCCAACATGCGCCAGCACCTGAGCTATATAGATTACCTGTCGGATCAGCGTCGGTGGCTCGCAGGCGAGGAACCTAGCTTTGCCGATCTCGCGGCAGCGGCCCACTTGTCGACGGCCGACTATCTTGGTGAAGTCCCGTGGATGGAGCATGCCAATGCAAAGGCCTGGTACAGCCGGGTCAAGTCACGCCCGTCGTTCCGGCCGCTACTCGGCGACAAGATACCGGGCATCGCGCCGCCGCCGCACTATGCCGACCTTGATTTTTGAGGACATGCGGACTGGCGAAGCAGGGGGCGGATGGAGTACACATGCACATCCGGACGGCGAGACCCCGTAGCTCAGCTGGATAGAGCATCAGATTCCTAATCTGAGGGTCGGAGGTTCAAATCCTCTCGGGGTCGCCAATCTTTTCAATGATTTAGCTCCTATCCAGCTTCGCATTACTGGCTGACAGGTAACATAGAGGTAACAATCACCTTCTGCTTACCCTTTGCCGACAATCCAGCGCGCAAGGCGCTTCGACCAAGCCAAGGCGTTGGTATCATATCGCAAAGTCTTGTTGAACTGAACTTGCACTGCCAATTGAACACAAATCCTTGTCCCGCCATCGCAATTGCATCAAGCTATGGCCTGATCGCGACTGCCAAGATCTGCTCCGCACGTCAGACGGTCGCATCACCGCACCCGAGTTGCCGCCAACAGCGCAGATCGCCGCGCCGCGAACTTGGCTGAATAGCTCGTGCGCTTGCGGCCGATACGTCGCCAGCGTGTAAAATTTTGACTGGGCCGCAGACAACGAAATTCTTTGGATCAGTGCGACTATGGGCGAGGGAACCCGATTTCGGATGCTGCGTTGCAACGGAAGTTGACAGTGGCAGAGCAAATCATGGATATCGGAAATCATTCGGGAGAAGCGAAGAATGAATCGCATGAAGACCCTCGCCATTAGCTTCATTGTGGCTATGACGGCTTCCCTCTCAGCGGCTTACGCACAAGCAGTGACGCAGATTCCGCTGACCGAAAAGCACATCCAGGGCTTCATCGCGGCGCAGAAGGGGATGGCAGCGGTTGCCGACAAGGTGCAGGGCGACAAACCTGACGCCGCTACCCAGAAAGAGCTTGATACCTTGGCTCGTGCGAATGGATTCGCCGACTTTGCCGAATACGACAACGTTGCAAGCAACATCTCGATGGTGATGTCGGGCCTCGATCCGCAGACGAAAACATTCATCGAGCCGCCAGAAGCCATACGGAAAGAGATCGCAGAGGTTACAGCAGACAAGGATTTGCCGCCGAAGGAGAAGGCTGAGACGATTGCAGAGTTGAATGAAGCTCTGAAGGTCGCAGCGCCTATTCAGAATCGTGGGAACATCGAACTGGTAGTGCCCCAACACGTGGTGTAAGCCCACAGGCATGATCCGGAGCGCCGCGGCTCGGATTGTCAGGCGGCCGGGATTGCCGGCGGCCTGACGGTGGCATCATCGCAGAAGCCGGCCATCGTTTCCAGGCTCATGTAGCGGCGCG
>CANJPN010000231.1 GCA_947475855.1 Bradyrhizobiaceae bacterium | reverse complement strand
CTCGTTTGATGCCCCATCGGCTGCGTTCGATCGTGGTGCTGGCGGAGAACCCGGACACCCACTTGCCCACATAGGCAGGATTGCTCGACGAAAACGGATGCTCGCCGGTGAAGTTCCACCGCGTCGTCAACGTCACCGGGAGCGTCACACCCATCATCGTCAATTCACCCTCGATCTCGCCCGTCCGCTCTCCCGTCGGCTTCACGCCGCGGCTGCGATACCGGATCAGCGGATGCCGCGACGAATCGAGGAAATCCACCGACCGCAGCAAACGGTCGAGTTCGGGGACTCCTGTCGAAATCGCTGTCGCCTTGATCGTAATGTCGACCACGCCGGCTTCCGGCTCAGTCGGCGAAAACTCGAGCCGACCCTCGATGTCCTTGAAGCGACCTGACTGTCGGGAAAGCCCGATATGATCATAGCTGAACGTGATCGTGGTCGTATTCTTGTCGACCACCCACACGTCGGCGCTCGCCGGCGACACCCAGACCCCAATACCCACGGCCATCAACGCAGCCAACAACCAGGCGCGCATCGATCTCTCCTAGAAGCCGTTCACAGTGACGCGGACATGCCGCCGTCAACGAGGATCTCCGCCCCGGTCACATACGAGGCGTCCTCACTGGCGAGGAACAGGGCCACGCGCCCGATCTCCGCCGGTTGCCCCAGTCGGCGCATCACAGTCCTGTCGACGAGTGCCTTCTTTATCGCAGGCATGCGCAACGCGCGATTGGTCATGGCTGTTTCGATGAAACCCGGCGATATCGAGTTCACACGAACATTGAACGCCGCGTACTCGACCGCGAGTGCCCGTGTCAGCGCCAAGACGGCGCCTTTCGTGGCGGAATAACCGGCGAGCTGGCGCAAGCCACGATGCCCCATGATAGACGCGACGTTGATCAGTGAACCACGCCCCGACGCTTGTAGCAGGGGCAAACCGTCCCGAGCCACCCGCACGACGGCATCGAGGTTCACTTCACGAATGCGGACCCAGTCAGCATCGCTCAGATGACGGAAATCCGAACGCACGTTGACGCCGGCGTTGTTGACGATCACATCGAGCTTACCGGTATCCGCCTGGATTGTGCGGAACATCCTGGTCACGTCCTGACCACGAGCCACATCGATAGTGAGCGGAATAACGGACTGGCCGCTCTCGTTCATGGCACTGCTGGCAGCCTCGACGCCGGCGCCATCGATATCCGCGAGGAACACGCGCGCGCCCTCACTGGCGAAAACTTGCGCTGTCGCAAGTCCGATCCCTGCCGCCGCTCCGGTGACCAACGCCACCTTGCCTTCAAGCCGACCCATTCCGCCCTCTTCGTACACCGAAGCCTTAAATATAGCAGGCTGTTAGGCTCAATTGTGTTGCGCTGCAATAGCTGCGGCCGAATGGCAGCCCGGCCCGATTGGCGGCGCCCCTTCGAGCAAGCAAAAGGCGCCGGTGGAGAAGCCACCGGCGCCGAATAGCACGACAGGAGTGCCGAAATCACTTCATCGTTTCAGGCCGCTTGTAGACATCGTGGCCGTAGTCATGACCGACCTTGAACTTCATGCCGACGCGGACCACGTCCTGCGTCCCGTCGATCGACATCCGGTTACCTTGGAAGTTCCTGAAATCCCAACCGGACATGTCGCTGTGGAGGTACTCGAGAAAGCCGATGCCCCAGCCAAGGTCGTATTCCATACCCGCGCCGTAGACGAAACCGCCGAGTGTCCCGTACTTCTTATTGCCCGACCCCGTGGCCCCACCGGTCCCGGTGAACCCATTCAGCTTGTATTCTGCGCCGAGCATACTGTACCCAGCGGTGCCGTAGACCATGAACGAGGGATGCAGGACATAGCCCAACCGGCCGCGCGCCGTGCTGAAAAAGTCGATGCCATAGTTCTCGGTGGTCCCCGGTCTCGCTCTCGCTCCGCCGTCATCGAACGACGCATCGACTTCGGCGCCGACGATGAATGACCCCAGACGAAGATCGTAACCTGCTGACAACCCGACGCCGAGTCCATGCGGCGACGACGAAAACTTCGACGTCGTTCCTGCCGCAGAAATCTGGGCGATATCGTAGTCGATGAATGAGCCCTGCAGGAACACGCCGAAGCGCACCAAACCCGAGCCATCCCAATTCTGCGCTTGCGCCTTCTCAATCGCGCCACCCGCGAAAAGGGCAATTGCACACGCGATAATGCTGACAAACCGGCGAGCCGCCATTGCCACGCCTCCTGTTGCTGGGTCCGACGCCCATACTGACGGCCCGAATCGTTCGACCCTCAGTTAGCAACACGTAAACAACCTTGCCAAGACATCCGACGCGGGTTGTACCCAATCCCCACAGCGCCCGTTGCACGGCGGTCGCTCACGCAAGAAAGCGCTTGCGAATCAATCAAACTACTTCGTCGGTGGAACCCACTTCGTTCGCATCGTCACGAGTTCTTCCGCCGCTGATGGATGCAACGCCATCGTTGCATCGAAGTCGGCTTTGGTAGCGCCCATCCGCATGGCAATCGCCGCGATCTGCACCATTTCTGCCGCGTCGGGGCCGAGAACGTGACAGCCCAAGACTCTGCCGCTGCGTTGGTCGACAACGAGCTTCATCAGCATCCGCTCGCTCCGCCCCGAAAGCGTTCCCTTCATCGGCCTGAACTGTGCCTTATACAGGTCGATCTCTCCACCGAGCCCAGCCAGCGAGGGATGTCGCGCAGCAATCGCGGCGGGATCGCGCGCCTCCGCTTCGGTCAGTCCGACCGTGCCGATCTCGGGTGTCGAAAACACACCTGTCGGTATCATGTCGTAGGACGTGGACCAGCTCTGCTTTCCGAACACGCTGTCGGCAAAGGCGTGCCCCTCGCGGATCGCTACGGGGGTGAGTTGCACGCGATTGGTGACATCACCCACCGCATAGATATCGGCGACATTGGTGCGCGACGTCCCATCGACCGCGATCCCTCCGTTCTTCGCCAAGGCCACGCCCGCATTTTCCAGTCCTAGCCCTTTCACGTTGGGGACGCGCCCGGTCGCGAACATCGCAGCGTCACTCTCGACAACCACTCCATTGCTCAGCTCAACCGATAACCCTGCGGTGTTCTTGTCGATCCGTTTGATCGTAGCCCCTGTGACGATGCGAATACCGCGGCGTGAATACTCCTCGGTCAGCGCCGCGCGCAGATCCTCGTCGAAGCCACGCAGAATGCGTTCACCGCGATAGACAATCGTCACCTCGCTGCCGAGGCCCGCAAAGATTCCGGCGAACTCAACCGCGATGTAGCCGCCGCCATAGATCACGACACGCTTGGGCTGCTCCTTCAGATGGAACACTTCGTTCGATGTGATCGCGTGCTCTATGCCGGCAATCGGGTGCCCCGCGTCATCACCAATCGACGGCCAACCACCGGTCGCGACCAGGATCTTACCCGCCGTAACGATGCGGCCGCCGCTAGTGAGACGCACGCTGTTCGGCCCCTCGATCACGGCCCGCGTGAGGTGAATGTCGACACCGGCTTTCTCGAGGTTCACGCGATAGAGACCTTCGAGGCGCGCGATCTCCCTATCCTTGTTCGCAATCAATTTGGCCCAGTCGAACGTGCTCGGCCCGACCGTCCAGCCGAAACCCGCGGCGTCCTCGAAGTCGTCATGAAACCGGCTGGCGTAAACAAGCAGCTTCTTGGGCACGCACCCGCGGATCACGCAGGTGCCACCAACCCGATACTCCTCGGCGATGCCGACCTTGGCTCCGTGGGTAGCTGCGATACGGGCCGCCCGGACGCCGCCCGAGCCCGCGCCGATAACGAATAGGTCGTAGTCGTGCTTCGCCATCCAAGTCATCCCCTGAGCCGAGCGAATACTCATTTCCACGTCATGAATTCGCGCGGCTTTCCTAGTCTTCGTCCTCATCGAGCGGACCGATAACCTCGACGCCGCCGGGCCCCGCGAGGAACGCCATGTCGGCTAGCCCCAGAAACAGCCCGTGCTCGACAACCCCCGGGATGACACCCAGCGCCTCGGACAAGATTTCAGGTTCCAGGATCTCCTGGAACGCGCAGTCCAGAATGAAGTTACCGTTGTCTGTCACGAACGGCGTCCCGTCCCGGCTCATCCGCTGCAGGATTTCACCAAAGCACCCGGCATCCTGTGCCTGCTCCTTGATGTGCATCCGCGTGGAAGCGAGCCCGAACCTCACCACTTCGACCGGAAGCGGAAACAACCCGAGGCTATCGACGAGCTTGCTCTTATCGGCGATGACGACCATCCGCTCCGACGCTGCCGCTACGATTTTCTCGCGCAACAAGGCCCCGCCACCGCCCTTGATAAGCCGGAGTTCGTGGTCGACCTCGTCCGCACCGTCGATGGTCAGATCGAGCCGCGGCGTTTCCTCCAGTGTCGTCAACCGGATACCGAGTCGTTCAGCTTGCGCCCGCGTCGCTTCCGAGGTCGGCACGCCGATCACGTCCAGACCCTTTGCCACGCGCTCAGCGAGAAGTTCGACGAACAGAGCCGCCGTCGAGCCCGTGCCAAGCCCCAACCGCATGCCCGGCTCGACCAGCGACACCGCCCGCGCTGCTGCCGCCCGTTTCAAATCATCCGCGCTCATGGTTTCGACCTGCCCGCTTCGGCTCTACTCTGAATTGGGACGACATAAGCCCGCAATGAAGGCATGACAACCAATCGATCGATGACTTATGAGGGGCGCCGCCCCGAACCCTCCATGCAGGAGCCCCACATGAAGCCCATCACGGTGGTGTTCGACCTCGACGGAACCCTCGTCGACACCGCTCCCGATCTTATCAACGCGGCCAACCATGTGCTGGCTGCGATCGATCTACCCGCCGTTCCCGAAGCCGTCCTGCGCCCATTCATCAGCATCGGCTCCCGACGCATGATCGAAGAAGGTCTCGCCTTTCATGGTCGCAGCCTCGAAGCGCCACGCATCGACGCGATGTGGAAGACTTTCCTCGCGTACTACGCCGATAATATTGCCGTGGACAGCCGTCCCTACCCTGCCGTCGAAGAGGTGCTGGAAGACCTCCAACGACAGGACATCTCAATCGCCGTTTGCACCAACAAGCTCGAATCACTTTCGCGACGTCTGCTCTCGGCCCTCGATATGAGCCATCGCTTCGCCGCGATTTGCGGCCGCGACACGTTCCCCGTCTACAAACCCCATCCCGATCACCTGTTGGGCGCGATCGCCGCCGCCGGAGGCGACCCTCGGCACGCCATCATGGTCGGCGACAGCGACACAGACGTGTCCACAGCGAAGGCCGCTGGTATTCCTATCATCGGTGTCGGTTTTGGCTATACCGAGATTCCGATGCAGCGCCTCGAACCCGACGAACTCATCGAACACTATCGGGACTTCCCTGCGGCTCTTCAGCGCCTACGCGCGCGTTGAGCATTCACAACGGGGCAAGCCATTGTTGCGGATCGACCATAGCACCACGTAGCAGTAGCCATGCTCGGCAGACGGCACGCGGAGGCCACAATCATGGTTCAGGACAGCCTCGCCGAACCGGCTGCCCTGGCAACCGGCCCGAAACTCCATAGCCTGGAGAAGACGATGAGACCCCACGTTGCCGCCTGTTGCGCGGTGTTCCTGACGTTGTCCCCGTGCGCGGCTGAGGAGGCCCCGCAAACCCAACTCGACAAGCCCCTCGTACTCGTTTTACCGGCGAATACCGACGACTGCCTCAAGACGCTCGAGGCCGTACTCGAGCGAGCGCTGAGCGCCGATCTTCTGGAAGATCAACTCGATGAAGCCGAGGGCAAGTTCGATAAACTCGAAACCGCCTGCATCGACGGCCGCTTTCCCGAAGCGCTGGAACACGCGCAGGCGATAGAGAAGCTGGTTGCGATGAATAAGTAGACGGGACGCGCGGGCGGTACCCGCCCGGCATCACCGGGGCGATAGCCTCAACGGCCCTGCCTCAGCCGCTCGAGCAACTCGAAGCTGGGATAGGCGTCAGCCGGCATTCCGAATTTCTGTTGCGCCAGCCTGATCGCCGTCCGTGTCGCGACCCCTAGCCGGCCATCGGGCACGCCCACGTCGCTGCCACGTCGCGCAAGAAGAATCTGCATTTCCTTGACGCCGCTGGCGTCGACGACCTGCACGGGTGCACGGCCCGGATTGAGCTGAGGCGCGCCCCCTATGCGGTTGGCAAGATAGGCCGCCGTCGTGGCGTAGTTGAGCGATTTATTCCACTCGGTGTAGACGCTGAAATTCCGGTAGGCGATGAAGGCGGGGCCATTGCGGCCCATCAGAAGATGCAGCGACACTGGCACGTTGTCCGCCGGGATCGGCTCTCCGTTGATCCGCGTCACGCCCCACTTCGCCCACTGCGAGCGCGGATGCTGAACCGCCAGGTTGGCCTGTTCCCATGGCAGCTTTTCAGGTACGCGAACTTCTTCGAGCCAGGGCTCCCCCGCCTTCCAGCCGATCGAACGGATATAGTTTGCCGATGACGCGACGATATCGGAGATGGAGCGGAAAAGATCACGCTTTCCATCGCCGTCGTAGTCCAATGCGTAGTTGTCGTAGTGCGTCGGCAGGAACTGCGTCTGCCCGAGTTCGCCGGCCCACGAACCGATCATGTCAGCAGGTTTCAGGTCGCCCTTGTCTATGATCTTCAGCGCTGCAATCAACTCGGCGCGGAACATGTCACTCCGCCGGCAATCGTAAGCGAGGGTCGCCAGCGACCGGAGCACCGGCAGCTTGCCCATGCCCGATCCAAAATCACTCTCCAGCGCCCATAATCCCGTGATGACGGTCCCGGGTACGCCGAACTCCTTCTCGACGCGATCGAATAGCGCCTTGTGCTTGGTCAGCATCGAGCGGCCGTTCGTCACGCGGTTCTGAGAGGCCAGCTTGCCCTGAAACTCCAGAAAGCTCTGTGAGAAGAATGCCTGCCCGCGGTCGCGCCGGATAATGCTATCGTCGAGCGTCAGACCGTCGAGTGCTGTCGCTATCGTTCGTGGAGTTATACCGGCCTTGGTTGCGTCTGCTCGGAAAGTAGCAAGCCACCGCCCGAAATCGGCAGTGTTTCGGCAGGACGGCGGCGGCGCCAGATTTTGAGCTCCGGCTTGCGACGAAGCTGGCCCAGCCTGAACCTGACCTTGAACCTGGACGGGAAACGGCCCTTGTGCGTCAGCCTCCTTCGGCAAGACCACAGTGGCCAATCCCACGAGCGTGGCGGCTGTGGCCATCTTCTTGGAAAAACCCATCGATAACTCACTGTATCGGTTACACGGAGGCGTCAGCTTCCACTTCTGCCTACCAGTTGTTCGGCGTCAAGCACTACGGACCCTGGAGGCAGCACGGCATTTCAGGCCAGAACCTACTGCCTCGCCTTGTCCGATTGAGGGCATCGGCGAGTTCACCTAAAGTGATCTGCATGCACAAAAAACAACCAGTCCATATCATCGGCGGCGGACTAGCCGGGTCCGAGGCCGCTTGGCAGCTCGCCTCTGCGGGCGTGGCCGTCATTCTCCATGAAATGCGTCCGCATCGGACGACCGAGGCCCACCGCACCGATGGCCTCGCCGAACTCGTCTGTTCGAACTCGTTCCGCGCGGATGACTGGCAAGGGAACGCCGTCGGATTGCTTCACGAAGAGATGCGCCGTTGCGGCTCGCTGGTGCTAGCCGCAGCCGATCTCCACAAGCTGCCTGCGGGTGGTGCCCTCGCCGTTGACCGAGACCACTTCTCGGCAGAGATTACCAAACGGCTGGCCGAACATCCGCTCGTCGAAATCCAGCGCGGCGAGATCGGCGCATTGCCTCCGTCCGACTGGGACAGCGTGATCATCGCAACGGGGCCCCTGACGTCCGATGGGCTGGCGAAAGCCATACTCGAGGTTTCGGGCGCGGAAGCACTTGCCTTTTTCGACGCCATTGCACCCGTCGTTCACGCCCATTCAATCGACGAGACCAAGGCCTGGCGTCAGTCGCGGTACGACAAGCCGGGTCCGGGGGGAAGCGGCGCGGACTACATCAACTGCGCGTTCGACAAGCCGCAATACGAAGCGTTCATCGACGCGCTCCTTGCCGGTGAGAAGACGAGCTTCAAGGAGTGGGAAGCCTCCACGCCCTACTTCGACGGCTGCCTGCCGATTGAGGTGATGGCCGAACGTGGCCGTGACACCCTCCGCTTTGGACCGATGAAACCAGTTGGATTGTCGAACCCGCACGAGGACGGCCGCCGCCCCTGGGCCGTCGTGCAGCTTCGTCAAGACAACGCACTTGGCACGCTGTGGAACCTCGTGGGTTTCCAGACCAAGCTCAAGCATGCCGAGCAGCTCCGTGTGTTCCGCATGATACCCGGCCTGGAGAACGCAGAGTTCGCGCGCCTGGGCGGCCTCCACCGCAATACGTTTCTCGATAGCCCCCGCCTGCTCGATCCACTGCTGCGATTGAAGGTTCAGCCCCGCATCCGTTTTGCAGGCCAGATCACGGGCGTCGAAGGGTATGTCGAAAGCGCAGCCGTGGGCCTGCTGGCCGGCCGCTTGGCCGCCGCCGAACGCGCGGGTCTTCAACCGATCACGCCGCCAAACACGACAGCTCTTGGTGCTCTCATCGCCCATATCACCGGGGGTCACATCAGCGACGATGCGTCCGAACCTCAGGCAGCGCCCGCGTCGAAGCCACGGTCGTTCCAACCGATGAATGTGAACTTCGGCTTGTTCCCCCCGATCGAAGGTCCCGACCGATCACCCGATGGAAAACGCCTCAAGGGCAAGGACAAAGGCTTTGCCCGCAAACGTGCACTGGCCACACGCTCGATCGAAGACCTAACCACGTGGCTGTCGAAGAGCCCGCTGACAGCCGCCGCCGAATGAGACCGCTGCCTGCCGCTCTGCTGCCGACCACGTCCCATAGCCATGTCCGCAGTCTTGTCGGCAGTCATGTCAGCGGCCATGTCCGCAGTCATGGCGCTTGTGCGTCACTCCTGATAGATTGGATTTGATACGCCTACATCGTAACTGCGTTGCCGACCTCTCGGTTGGG